>NZ_JBFADP010000033.1:0-95501 GCF_040641415.1 Streptomyces sp. NPDC020875
TACGAGGGAACCCCTCCGCCTTGCGACTGCACGCACCGGACGCCGCGGGCCCCGCCCTTCGGGCGGACGGCGCCATTTTGAAGACACGGCCTAGCTCCCTCGGTAGACGGAGTAGCCGAACGGGCTGAGCAGCAGGGGTACGTGGTAGTGCTCGCCCGGTACGACGGCGAAGGCGACCGTGACCTCCGGGAAGAACACCGGTTCCGGGGCGCCGTCGCGGGCCCCGGGGGCGGTCGGCCGCGCCCCGGTCGTACCGGTCCCGAAATACGTCTCCGTCCCGAAGTCGAGCCGGATGTGGGCGGTGCCCTCCGGCGGTACCGGAAGGTCCCGGCAGCGCCCGTCCGGGCCGGTGGTGGAGCCGCCGATCTCCGTCCACCCGGCGGTCGCCCCGGGCCGGGCCGACAATCGGACGGGGACGCCGTGGGCGGGGCGTCCGGTACTGGTGTCCAGGACGTGGGTCGACACCGAAGCGGTGGTCTCCGTACTCATCTGCCTGCGCTTCCTCGGCGGTGCCGCCCGGGGAGGGCCTCGGTCCGGCGGCTGCCGGGACCAGCCGGTCGGCCCCGAGCGGATCGGGAATGGGACGGAATGGCCGGGCGGAAGGGTCAGCCGTCCGGTACGGAGCCGAGGAGCCGGGTGAACCGGACGCGGTTGATCCCGGCCAGTTCGGCCCGGACGATCGCCCGTTCCTCCTCCGGTGAGTGACCGATCCTGGTCCGGGCCGCGTCCCGCAGCTGCTCGGCGGTCCGGCCGGTGGCCCGGATCAGCAGCACATGGCCGAACTTCTCCTGGTAGGCACGGTTCAGCTCCAGCAGCTCCGCCCGCAGCGCGTCGGACGCCCCCGCCATGCCCCGCTGTTCCCGGGCCGACACCGGGTCGCCGGGATCCGGTCGGCCTATCGGCGGATGGCCCGCCAGCGCCTCCGCGAGATCACCGGCCGTCAGCGCGGCCGTCGCGGCGTCGCAGGCGGCGAGCAGCCCGTCGGCGGAGGCATAGGGGCGACCGGCGAGCAGGGCGTGGCGCCAGGCCGTACTGGCGCAGATCGCGTGGAGCGCGTCATCGGCGACCTGTTCCGGGGCGGAGTTGAACCGGCCGAGCCCGTCGGGCTCGGCCGGGCCGCCGGGCGCGGCGCGCGTTCGCCGGAGTGGTGGACTCGACGTCACGGGGCCTCCGTGGCTGCTGGTCACACGGGTCCGCCGACCGGAATGGGCGCGTTCACGGGTCGGTTCCGACGGCCGTGGACCCGCTCGTCGGGCTCCGCCCAGCTAACGCGCTTCGCCAACGAACGTCAACGCCTTGTTGAAAACTCCGGCGGGTACGGCGGGGGTCCGACCGCCCCGGGCCTATGGGGTTCCGGTCACCCGCTCCCGGTCCAGGTAGTTGTCAACGTTCACATCCTCCCCGCCCTGAAGGACGGGGCATCCTCGGAGGTTCCCCGCGACGGCGGCGTTCCGGTCTGCAAAGGCCCGTGCGGACACCACGAGACGACCCCGGCCGGGCCGCGGCCACGCCGTGTCCCGGCCGCGCGCCTCAGCGCCAGTGCGGCGGAATCCGTGCCGGCTGGGAGAGCAGGTCCCAGTCCCGGGGTTTGTTGTACGGCTTCCACCAGACGGCGCCGTTCGCCACCCACCAGCCCCGGAAGGAACGGATCCCGTTCAGGACGGCCTCGTCGCCCGGCCGGCCCATGTCGCCGATCCCGGACTCGGTACCGCAGCAGTCGCAGATACTCGCGGTCGGCCAGCCGTCCTCCCAGGTCAGGCCGCCGTCGGTTCAGCCGCACATCCGGCAGATGTCCTCGTCGACGGGGACGAACCCCGGTGGCGGCCCTGATTCCTCGGTCGTGGCCATCCCGACCCCTTCCGCGTCGGCCGTCGTCGTATCGGCGCTCTCACCACCGTAAACCCGTTGGTCTCTCCAGTGACTTCGGTTTTCCGGGGGCGTACGGCACCACGCCCGCAACCAGGAGGCTCCCCGCCCGGATCACTACCGGCGGGTGGGGGCTCCCGGGCACCCGCCGGGTGCGGGACCATGGACCCGGCCGGCGGCGCTGCGCGAAGCCGCGGGCGGGTTTACGACGACGGAGGGGGCAGCCATGACGGCCGAGCCGGTCCAACTGCGCTGCCCGGCCTGCCATCAGGACCATCGCTACGTCTCACCCGTCTACCCCTGCCCCTGTGGTGCCCCCGTCTCGGTTCCGCTGCGGAGCACCGCCGCGCCGGAAGTGCTGCGCCGCCGGGTCTGGGCCGACGAGTGGGTGACCGTCCACTGCGAGAGCTGCGGCCGGGACGACGACTGGCCGAGGCCCGAAGTCGGCTGCCCCTGCGGAACCCTGCTCCGCCCCCCGGTGCTGACCCCGGACGGGCGGGACGCCGATGCCGCGGCGGCGGACGGCCCACCGCCTCCGGCGGCCCCCGCGCGGACCGCCGATCCGGTGGAACGCGTACCCCAGCCGCGTACCGGCGACGAGCCGCGTCCCCCGTTCCGGCCGGTGCCCATCAGGACCGCCCGGGACGCGGTCGAGGCCGCCGGGCGGTATCTGACCTGGCTCGGCTACCGCGATGTGGTGCCGCAGGTGGTGCACCAGCCCGAACCGCGCGCCGGGACCCCGGCCGGACCCCGGCCCCCGGCGGGCACGGATCTGCGCGGCCGCGGGGTCATCGCCCAGGTCGAGCCCTCCACCCTGCGGACGACCCTGCGCGATGTGGAGTGCCTCTGGCTCAACGGCCTCACGGCCGCGGCGACCTCGGTCTACTTCGCCCTCGCCGGATATACCGACGAGGCCCTGGCCCGGGCGGACGAGCTGGCGATACCGCTGTTCACGGTCGATCTCGCGGGCGAACCCCAGCCCGCGAACGGACCGGCGCGGCGGCTGCTGGCATCGGGCGCGCCATGACATGCCGTAACGCGGTACGACGCCCCACCGGCCCGTCCACCGTCCCGTCGGCCGTGAGCACGGCGACCGTCGGCTGGCTTCCGGCGGCGGCGAGTACGGCGGGCAGCGGTGCGCTCCGGTGCGGGAACAGCTGCCGCAGCAGTCGTACGGTGGGGCGGACCGCGAGGGCGCGTACGGTACGGGTCATCGGCGCTTCCACGGCCGTCGGGCGCACGTGACCGGGACGGCCGCCGGGACCACAGCCGGGACGGCCGTCCAGTGCGTCGCGGACCCGGACGACCGGCCGACGTACGGCAGCAGGCTCGTCCGGTGGACGGCGACGACGGTGGCACGGCCCCGTACGAGGTCCACCACGGCCCGGAGCACGGCCCCCTCGCTCCCGGGGTCGAGACGGGCCGTCGGCTCGTCGAGCAGGACGACGGGCGCGCCCCGGAGGACGGCCCCGGCGAAGGCGATCCGCCGGGACCCGGCCGGTGAAGAGTCCGGCGCCCCGCTCGCCGAGCACGGTGTCGTGGCCGTCCGGCAGTCCGGTGACGAAGCGGTCGGCACGGGCGGCCCGGGCCGCCGCGCGGACCTCGGCGGCGGTCGCGCCGGAGCGGGCCGGCCGGATGTTGTCGGCGACGGACGTGGCGAAGAGACGGGGCTGCGGTACCGCCCGGCTGCCATCGGACCCTCAGCCCGGTCCGGCACGAGGACCGCTATCCCTCCGCGGCGGCGGTGCGTTTCCGGGAGTTCACCACCACCCGCCCGCTGACGGAGCACACCCTCCCGGACCCGCGCCACGGCCGGGGCGGCGGCTTCGAGCGGAACCGGACCGCACCCGGCGGGCCCCCGACCGCACCCGCCTCCGCCGCCGGGCAGCCCGCCGGGGGATACTGATTCCCATGCGTATACGACGGGCCGAGGCCGCCGATCTGCCCCTGCTCCAGGACATCGAGCGGGCCGCCGGGGAGCCGTTCCGGGCGCTGGGCATGGCGGAGATCGCGGACGACGAGCCCCCGGCGGCGGACCTCCTGGAGCGCTATCGCGCCGGAGGCCGGGCCTGGGTGGCCGTCGGCGCCGACGACCGGCCGCTGGCCTATCTGATCCATGACACCGTCGACGGCGCCGCCCATGTCGAGCAGGTGTCGGTCCACCCGGACGCGGCGGGCCGCCGCCTCGGGAGCGCGCTGATCGACCATCTCGGCGGGCGGGCGGCGGCCGACGGCCTCGCGGCGCTGACCCTCACCACCTTCGCCGAGGTGCCGTGGAACGCCCCGTACTACACCCGGATCGGCTTCCGGGTCCTGGCCGAGTCCGAGATCACGGAGGGGCTGCGGGAGATCCGCCGGGCGGAGAAGGAACACGGTCTCGACCGCTGGCCCCGGGTCTGTATGCGGCGCGACCTCCCGGGCCCGGCGACGGCCTGACCGGCACGGCCGCCACCACCGGCCCCGGGTACCGGCCGCGAGCCACGGGCCGCGGGGTCACCGGCCCGGCGTCACCGGCCCCGGGTCACCGGTCGGGCCCGGTCAGTCCGTGGCGTACCGCTCCCGCAGCTCGACCTTGCGGACCTTGCCGCTGACCGTCATCGGGAAGCCCTCCACGATCTCCAGCCTGCGCGGGATCTTGTAGCGGGCCAGCCGCTGTTCGCAGTAGGCGGTCAGGGAGTCGAGGGTGGGCGGGTCGGCGGGGTCCCTGGGGACGACGCACGCCAGGATCTCCTCGCCGTACCGGGCGTCCGGCACCCCCACGACCTGGACGTCCGCGATCTGCGGATGGGTGTACAGAAACTCCTCGATCTCCCGGGGGTAGACGTTCTCCCCACCCCGGATGATCATGTCTTTGATCCGGCCGACGATCTCCACGAAGCCGTCGGGCCGCATCAGGGCGAGATCACCGGTATGCATCCACCGCCCGGCGTCGATCACCTCGGCGGTCCGGTCGGGCTCGTCCCAGTAGCCCAGCATCACGCTGTAGCCGCGGGTGCACAGCTCCCCCGCCTCGCCCCGGGGCAGGGTCACCCCGGTGACCGGGTCGACGATCTTCACCTCGATATGCGGCAGGGCCCGGCCGACGGTGCCGGTACGCCGCTCGATGTCGTCGTCGCGGCGGGTCTGGGTGGAGACGGGCGAGGTCTCCGTCATGCCGTAGCAGATGGCGACGCCCGCCATGTTCATCTCGGTGACGACCCGGCGCATCACCTCCACCGGGCAGGGCGAGCCCGCCATGATGCCGGTCCGCAGGGACGTCAGATCGTGGTCGGCGAACCGGGGGTGGTCGAGTTCGGCGATGAACATCGTGGGGACCCCGTACAGGGACGTACAGCGCTCCGCGGCGACCGCGGCCAGGGTCGCCTCGGGGTCGAAGGAGCGGGCCGGGATCACCATGCACGCACCATGGGACGTGGCGGCCAGATTGCCCATTACCATACCGAAGCAGTGATAAAAGGGCACAGGTATGCATATCCGGTCCTGCTGGGTGTAGTCCAGACTCTCCCCTACGAACCATCCGTTGTTGAGGATGTTGTGGTGGGAGAGGGTGGCGCCTTTGGGGAAGCCGGTGGTGCCCGAGGTGTACTGGATGTTGACGGGGTCGTCGCAGGAGACCGCCGCCTCCCGGGCCGCGAACTCGCCGTCGGTCACCCCGTCCGCCGCCGCCAGCAGCCCGTCCCAGGACCCGTCACCTATGTAGTAGGCGGCCCGCAGCCCGGGGCAGTCGGCCCGGACCCGCTCCACCAGGGCGCGGTAGTCGCCGGTCCGGTGCCTGAGGGTGGCGCAGAGCAGGGAGACCCCGGCCTGCCGCAGGACGTAGCCCAGTTCATGGGCCCGGTAGGCGGGGTTGATGTTCACCATCACGGCCCCGATCCGGGCGGTGGCGTACTGCGTGAGCACCCATTCGGGGCAGTTGACGGCCCAGATGCCGACCCGGTCGCCGATACCGGCCCCGGCCCCGATCAGGGCCCGGGCCAGCCGGTCGACGTCGGCGCCGAACTCCGCGTACGTCCAGCGCCGCCCGGTGGGCACGTCAACCAGCGCCTCCCGGTCCGGCCAGGCGGCGATCGCCCGGTCGAGGTTGCGGCCTATGGTGTCGCCGAGCAGCGGACCGCCGCCGGTTCCGTGGTCGTAGGAGAGTCCGTCGCCTTCCCCGTGGCCGAGGCGCGTGGCGTGGTCGTCGATGAGCGTCATCGGAAGTCCCCCTCGTCGTACTCGGTGGTGACGGCTCCGGTAGCGGTACGTTCCCGCAGTTCGATCCGCCGGATCTTGCCGGAGACGGTCTTGGGCAGGTCGGCGAACTCGATCCGCCGGACCCGTTTGTACGGGGCGAGCACCGACCGCGAGTGCCGGAAGAGCGCCTTGGCGGTGTCGGGGCCGGGCTCCCAGCCGTCGGCCAGGGTGATGTACGCCTTCGGTACGGCGAGCCGTACCGCGTCGGGCGCCGGGACCACGGCCGCCTCGGCGACCGCCTCGTGCTCCAGCAGCGCGCTCTCCAGCTCGAACGGGGAGATCTTGTAGTCCGATGCCTTGAAGACGTCGTCGGAGCGGCCGATGTAGGTGATGTAGCCGTCGGCGTCACGGGCGCCGATGTCCCCGGTCCGGTAGTAGCCGTCGGCCATGGCGTCGGCGGTACGCCGGGCGTCGCCCTGGTAGCCCCGCATCAGCCCCACCGGGCGGACCGTCAGATCGAGCGCGATCTCGCCCTCCCCGGCCCCCGGCCGCCCGGTCAGCGGATCGAGCAGCGCGACCCGGTATCCGGGGCTGGGCCGCCCCATCGACCCCGCCTTCAGCAACTGGCCCGGGGTGTTGGCGATCTGGACGGCGGACTCCGTCTGCCCGAAGCCGTCGCGGACCGTGACGCCCCATTCCCGCCGGACGGTCTCGATCACCTCCGGATTCAGCGGCTCACCGGCGGCGACGACCTCGCGCGGCGGATTCCGCAGCTGCCGCAGATCGGCCTGGATCAGCATCCGCCAGACCGTGGGCGGGGCGCAGAAACTGGTGACGCCCGCCCGGTCCATCTCGGTCATCAGCCGGGCCGCGTCGAACCGCTGGTAGTTGTGGATGTAGACGGTGGCCTCCGCGTTCCACGGCGCGAAGAGATTCGACCAGGCGTGCTTGGCCCAGCCCGGCGACGAGATATTGAGATGGACGTCGCCCGGGCCCAGCCCGATCCAGTACATCGTCGCCAGATGACCGATGGGGTACGAGGTGTGGGTGTGCTCCACGAGTTTGGGGCGAGCCGTGGTGCCGGAGGTGAAGTAGAGCAACAGCGGGTCGTCCGATCGGGCGAGACCGTCGGGGCTGAACTCGGGCTCGGCGCCGTACGCGTCCTCGTACGACAACCACCCGTCGACCGCAGGTCCGACCGCGATCCGCGAATAGTCCCCGCCCACCTCCGCGAACTTGGGCACGTCGGCGGTGCGCGCCACGACATGCGCCGCCCGGCCCCGGCGTACCCGGTCCCGCAGATCGGCCGGACCCAGCAGCGGGGTGGCCGGGATGACGACCGCCCGCAGCTTCATCGCGGCGAGCGCCGTCTCCCACAGCTCCCGCTGGTTGCCCAGCATCACCAGCACCCGGTGACCGGGCCTTACGCCCCGCTCCCGCAGCCAGTTGGCCACCCGGTCCGAACGACGGGCCAGCTCCTCGAAGCTCAGCCGGGTCTCGGTACCGTCCTCGTCCACGATGTGCAGCGCCGTCCGGTCATTGCCGTCGGCGATCACATCGAACCAGTCCAGAGCCCAGTTGAAGTACTCGGGACGCGGCCAGACGAAGCCGTCGTACGCGCCCCGGTAGTCCTCCCGGTGCCGTAGCAGGAAGTCCCGGGCCGCCCGGAACTCCCGTGTCGCATCGCCTGTCGCCATGTGGTCTCCTCCTTGCCGCACCACTCAGTAGCATCGTGTAATCAGTGACGTAGGTCTCACCACCCCCGATCGGGGGTGGTGCGGACACGAGGCGAGCCACGAGGGAAAGCAGGGCCATGCCGGATCCGGCCGAGGCGGTGGAAATGCAGGCGGCGCTGGTGCGGTTGCGCCGCAGCAGCGGATTGCCCGTGGTGTTCGGCGGGCTGTTGCACGAGACGAGCCGATTGCGGATCGCCCATGTCAGCGGGGCGCTGACGGCGGCGCTCCACGGACTGGGCATCTCGGCCGGGAACGGCCTCGGCGGGAAGTCCATCGCCCTCTCCCGGCCGTGCGCGGTGACCGACTACCACGTCTCACGCCACATCAGTCACGAGTACGACGCGGCGGTCTCGGCCGAGGGCCTGCGGTCGGTACTCGCCGTCCCGGTGGTCGTCCGCCGCCGGGTCCGCGGAGTCCTCTACGGGGCGCTGCGCAGACCCGTCGCACTGGGCGACCGGGTCTTCGACGCGGCGGTGGCCGCGGCGCGCGACGTGGAACAGGCCCTGGTCGTCCGGGACGAGGTCCAGGAGCTGCTGGCGTGCGCCCGCGAGCCGATCGCGGACAGCGGCTGCTGGGAGGAGGTCCGGCAGATCCACACCGAGCTGCGGGCGCTCGCCTCGCAGGTCGTGGACCCCGGACTGCGGGAGACGATCCTCGGGGTCTGCGGCCGGCTCTCCGGCGCCACGGTCGCCCCCGAAGGGGCCGTCGAGACCGCCCCGCCGCCGGTCGCGCTCTCCCCCCGCGAACTGGACGTCCTGGCCTGCGTCGCCTCCGGAGCGACCAACTCGACCACGGCGGAACGGCTGGGCCTGCGCCCGGAGACCGTGAAGGGCTATCTCCGCGGCGCGATGCGGAAACTGGGCGCGCACACCCGCCTGGAGGCGGTGGTCGCGGCCCGCCGGGCGGGGATGCTGCCGTAGGGGGTGCGGTGGCGGTGCGTGCGGGGCGGTGCGTGCGGTGGCGGGCGGGCCGTAGTACTCCTGGAGGGACAGCAGATTCGTTTCTCGTTCGCAGTCCGGGAGTCGTCGATGGCCGTTCGCCGTGTCGTACCCAACCTCCGGTCGGAAGCCGTCGCGGAGAACCGGGAATTCTACGGCCTCCTGGGCTTCGAGGAGGTCATGAACCACGGCTGGATCATCACGCTGGCCTCCCCGTCCGCCCCGGCGGCCCAGATCAGCGTCATGACCGGCGACAGGACGGCGCCGGTCGACCCCGATCTGAGTATCGAGGTCGACGATGTGGACGCGGCCTACGAGACCGTGCGGAACAGCGGGGCGGATATCCTGTATCCGCTGCGGGATGAGGACTGGGGCGTACGGAGGTTCTTCGTACGCGACCCCGGGGGACGGGTGGTCAACGTACTGGCCCACCGCTGAGGTCCCCGGGTCCGGTCAACAGGTCGCCGGGGCGCGTCAAGACCCCGGTACCGCGCGCGGATCGGCGACCACGCGGAACCGTTCCAGTACGACCCCGGTGGTGTCGTCCACCGTGAACCCGGGGTCGCCCAGGGCCGCGCGCATCCCGTCGCCGTGCCAGAACCGCTCGTGCGCGGCCCGCCACTCGGCGACGTCCGCGTTCCCCTCGGCCAGGGCGTGCGCGAGATCCACCGCGCCCAGGGGCACGACCCGGACGCCGGTCACCTCGATCACGGCCACGGGACGCCCGTCGGAGTCGACGACCACCGACCGGTCGCCCACCCCGGGCAACGGCGCGTCCTCCGCCGCGTACTCGGCGGCGAGACTCGTGGTCGCGGTCTTGGTTCCGTCGCGGATCGCACCGACGAGCCGGTCCCGGAGCGGGCCGGGAAAGCCGAACTCCGCGCGCGGGAGCGACGCCTGATCGGAATCGGGCCGGTCGGCGGAGGAAGAGGTGGTGGACACGCCGTCACGGTAGCAACCGCCGTACGACCGGGACGAGGCGCTGTCAGGGCTCCACGGCCCGTGACCCGTGGCCTGTGGACCCACTCCCGCCACGCCACGCCCCGCAGCCCTGTCTATACCCGTATCCGCCCCCGGAGCCGCGACGGTGCCCGCACCCCCGCGCCCGATGGCGACACGGACGCCCCGGAACCCGAGGAACGGCCCGCCGGGCGGCCTCCTGCCCTGGGGTTGCCTGTGCCAGGCGGGCTGCTTGCGCCGCGCGCCCCAGGCGCCTGGTGTGGGGTTGCCTGTGCCCAGGCGGGGCCGTTCGCGCCTCAGCCTCCCCCAAAGCTGCCTTTGGGGGGACCCCAAGGGGCTGTTGAAGATGTGACCGTTGCTCCGGCGGTATGCGGGCGGTCTTGTGTGGCGTCGGGAGGGTCGGTGGCCTCCGGGCTCACCTCCTCACGGACGGCGGAAGTGGGGTCCCTTGAGAGGCAGACCCGGTCTTTTCCGCCGCCCATTGCGGGGGCGACCCTGCACCCCCCGACCACGCCGACCGGACTTGTCCCCCGGGGCTGGAGCCCGTCCCGGGGAGAGGGATGGCGCCACCTGGTGTTCGTCGGTCCACCCGCGCCCCGGTGGTGGGCTGCCCGCGCAGTTCCCCGCGCCCCCAAGAGGGGCCCGTCTCCTTTGCAGGTCCGGCGAGAGGGAGAGCATTTAGGGGCGCGGGGAACTGCGCGACCAGCCACGACGGTGGTGCGGACCGCGAACAACATCAGGTCGCCGGGCTCCGCCCGGGGTTGTGGGCCTCAGCCGGAGGGCCAAGGCGCTGGGGGTCCCCCCAGCGCCGAAGGCATAGGGGGCGGAACTGCGCGACAAGCCACAGGCGGGCCGCGAGCAACATCAGGCTGCCGGGGGCGGCTCGATCGCGACCCGGGAGCCGCTGCGGCGCGGCGCCAGCACGGCGAGGGTGCGTTCGGCCTCCTCCGTCAGCGCCTTCGCCCGCTTCGGCGGAAGTTCGGTGAACGGCCGGGCGGTCAGGGTGACCGGGCCGTCCGGCTCCGTGCCCTCGTCCAGCCGCCAGACTCCGGCCAGGAATCCGTCGACGAGGAAGACGGGGAGGGACTGGTTGCCCTGCCAGACGAGCCCCGCGTGCCGCGCGTCGCCGACCACGCGACGCCGGTCGGCGTGGGAGAGCAGCAGATTGTCGAACTCGGGGAGGAACCTCGGCGGGGCCGGGGTGTCCTCGCCGGGGCGCGGCGCGTCGGGCAGGTCGAAGAGTTCCACGCCGTACGCGCTCCGGAAGACCGCGAGCCCGGGGCGGAGCCGTTCGAAGGCGTCCCGGGTCCTGGTCAGCCCGGACCAGGTCTGGAAGTCCTTGACGGAGGCGGGCCCGAAGGCGGCCAGATAGCGCCGGACGACGTCGTCGAGGTCGGCGGGCGGGCCGGGCGGGCGCCCCAGCCAGTGGTCGGCGGTGGTGAGTCTGACCTGTCCGCTACGGCCCCACAGTCCGCGCGGCGTGACCTGGACCAGCGGCAGCAGACAGCGGGCGGCGACCGCGAGGGACGCGGGGTCGGCGGCGGGCCACTCCGCGAGCAGCGCGGTCCGTAGCTCCGCCATCGTCCGGGGTTCTGTCTCGACCAGTTCACGGGCGGTGGCGGCGAGCCGGTCGAGGTCGACGCCGTCGAGCCCGCCCCGGTTGCGGAACGCCCTCAGCTCGCGGTCGGGGCCACCCGACTGGAGCAGTGGGCGCAGCGCCAGACAGTCGGCGGCGGTGTGGGTGTGGAGGGTGGAGCGCATGGTGACCATCCGGGCCACCCGGCGGTCGGCCATCAGCCCGGAGAGTTCGGCGGGGTCGAAGCCGTCGAGCCGGGCGGCGAGGGCGTGGTACGGGGGTTTCACGTTCTGCGCCTGGAGCCCGACGAGCCGGGAGACGGCGTTCTCGGCCGAGACCTCGGCCCGGGGCGCGCGGCGCAGCAGGAGCTGCCGGGCGAGGGTGGCGCGGTTGAGGGCGCGGTCGCCGAGTACGGGGGGCTTCGGGGGCGCGGAAGGTGTGGCGGGCATGGCCCCACGGTAACGAGGATCGCGGACAGTTCCGGTCCGCGATGCGGGGTCCGGCTGTCGCCGCGCCGTGCCGCTCCCCCGTGGTTATCCTGCACGCACGCCGGGTAGGCGCCGCATCTGCCCACCGGAGGAACGCCGGGCACCGGCCCAGGATCCGGCCGTGTCGGCCCGGCCCGAGGTCGCGGTCCGGGAAGGCGGGGCTGCCCGCCGACCCCGGTACCCGCGAAGGAGGTGACCCGGATGTCCCCCACCCCGAAGCGGCCCCGCCGCCGTACGGAACCGACGCTCACCGACCCGGCGCCGAGGCCACCGGCCCCGGCTACCGCCCCGGCCGGATATCCGGCCCGCGAGGAGACGGACGGGGAGCGGACGAGTGTGGTGCAGGCGGCGCTGTACCGCGACGGCCGCCGCGCGTCGACCCCGGATTCGCTGGCGGAGACGTACCGGCAACTGCGTACGCACCCCGACGGCATGGCGTGGATCGGGCTCCACCGGCCGACGGCGGAGGAGCTGTTCTCCCTGGCCGCCGAGTTCGACCTCCATGAACTCGCGGTCGAGGACGCCCTGGAGGCTCATCAGCGGCCCAAGCTGGAACGGTACGGCGACACGCTTTTCGTGGTGCTGCGGGCGGCCCGCTATCTCGACGCGCAGGAGCGGGTCGACTTCGGCGAACTCCATGTCTTCGTCGGCCCCGGCTTCCTGATCACGGTCCGCCACGGCGCCGCCCCCGATCTCTCCGCCGTCCGCCGCCGGATGGAGGAGACCCCCGAGCTGCTCGCCCTCGGCCCCGAGGCAGTGCTCTACGCCGTCCTCGACGCGGTGGTCGACGGCTACGCCCCGGTCGTCGCGGGGGTCCAGATCGATATGGACGAGATCGAGACGGAGGTCTTCGGCGGCGACCCGGCCGTCTCCCGCCGGATCTACGAACTCGCCCGCGAGATGGTGGAATTCCAGCGGGCCACCAGCCCGCTCGTCGGCATGCTGAACGGGCTGATGGCGGGCTTCACCAAATACGGCACGGACGAGGAACTCCAGCGCTATCTCCGCGATGTCGCCGACCACGTCACCCATACCAGCGAACGGGTCGACGGCTTCCGCCAGGCCCTGGCCGATATCCTCACGGTCAACGCCACCCTGGTCACCCAGCAGCAGAACGCGGAGATGCGCGCCCTGGCGGAAGCCGGTTTCGCCCAGAACGAAGAGGTCAAGAAGATCTCCTCATGGGCCGCGATCCTCTTCGCCCCCACCCTGGTGGGCACCGTGTACGGCATGAACTTCGACCATATGCCGGAACTCCACTGGGCGGCCGGTTATCCGTTCGCGATCCTGTTGATGGCGCTGGTCTGTACGAGCCTCTACATGGTCTTCAAGCGACGCGGCTGGCTGTAGCCGGTGTCTTCCGGCTGCAGCGGGCGCCCGTAGGTCTCTCGTCGCGGGCCGGGCGTCAGTCGTAGACGGTGGTGTGGATCCGGCGGGCCGCGAAGGCCAGGCAGAGGGCCGTGGCCGCCAGGAGGTAGCCGGTGTGCCAGAGGAGTTGGGGCGCCAGGTCGCCGACGCAGATGCGGCGGATCAGTTCGACCGCGTGGTAGAGCGGGGTGAATTCGACCAGGACCTGGGCGACGGGCGGATAGTCCTCCGTGGGTGAGAAGGTGCCGGAGAAGAGGAAGAGGGCCATCTGGGCCGTGGTGAGGGCGTCGAAGTCGTGCCAGCCGCGCATCAGGGTGCTGGCCGCCAGGCCGATCGCGGCGAAGGCGACGACCGCGAGGACGGCCGCCGGGAAGGCGAGGAGTGCCCAGCCGGTCGAGACCGTGTCCAGGAGGACCATCGCGACCAGGAAGAGTCCGCAGAAGACCGCGCCGCGCAGGGCGCTCCAGACCACTTCGGCGACGGCTACCTCGCGGGGGCGGACCGGGGTCACCAGGACGGCTTCGTAGACCTTGGACTGCTTCAGTTTGCCGAAGAATGCGAAGGTCGTGGTGGAGAAGGCGGCCGTCATCGCGGAGGTGGCGAGCATCGCGGGGGCCACGAAGGCGGCGTAGGAGACGTCCTGGCCCCGGTAGCTGATGTCCTTGTCGATCAGGCTGCCGACGCCGATACCGATGGAGAGCAGATAGAACAGCGGCTCGACCAGACCGGCGACGACGAGCAGCCAGGCCGAGGGGCCGGTCTGCATGGCGCGGGCGTTGCGGAGGACCACCGCGGCCGAGCGGTTGGTGGAGAAGCGTCCGGCGATCGCGTGAGTGAGCATCGGCTCTCCCCTCTCAACTGTCGAGCCTGCGGCGGAAGGCCGCCTCGGCGCAGATCCAGCCCGCCGCCGCCACCAGCAGCAGGTATCCGATATGGACGAGTACCGGCCAGGCGGTCGAGGTGCCCAGTGACGCGGCCCGGACCAGTTCGACGCCGTGCCAGAGCGGGGAGGCGTAGGCCAGCTGGCGGAAGCCCTGGGGCAGTTCCTCGACCGGGAAGAAGACACCGGCGAAGAGGGTGGTGGGGATGACCACGAAGCGGATCAGCAGCTCGAAGTATCCGTCGTTGCGGATGCTCGCCGCGAAGGCCATCGTGGGGCCCGCCGCGCCGATCGCCAGCAGGGCGCAGACCAGGGGGACGGTCCATACCCATGGTGAGTGCAGGGTGCCGAAGAGCCAGGCGATGGTGAGGAAGGCGGCGACGGCCATGACCACCATGACCAGGACGTAGAGGATCCAGCCCGCGACCATGTCCCGGATGGATACCCGGGTGCCGCGCATGGTGTGGATGCCGCCGACCCATTCGAAGTCGGTGTAGACGCCGTACGTCGACTCGTTGACGGCGATCTGGTAGACCGTCGAGGCCAGGATGCCGGGGGCGATCCAGTCCAGGTAGGCGAAGCCGTCGACCTCGCCGACGTAGCCGCCGACGCCGGCGCCGATGCTCACCAGGAAGAGGTAGGGCAGGGCGAAGAAGGAGAAGACCGACGCTTTCCAGAGCCGTCGGTACAGCAGCATATGCCGTTCGAGGACGGCGACCGAGGGGTGGGCCATCGCTACTCCACCAGCGCCCGGCCGGTGAGGCGGAGGAAGACGTCTTCGAGCGTCGACCGGCGGACCAGGACGCTCGCGGGCCGCAGTCCGCGCCGGTGGACCTCGTTGACGACCGCGTCGCCGTCCCGGGCGTAGACCAGGACCCGGTCCGCCAGCGGGTCGACCCGGTCGCCGATGCCGTCGAGCTTTCCGGCGTACGTGTCGGCCGCGTCGTAGCCGAAGCGGAGTTCGACCACCTCGGGGCTGGAGTGGGTCTCGATCAGTGCCCGGGGCGAGCCCTCGGCGGCGATCCGGCCGTTGTCCATGATGACGATCCGGTCGCACAACTGCTCGGCCTCGTCCATGTAATGGGTACTGATGACCAGGGTCGTGCCGCGTTGTTTCAGCCGGAACAGCCGTTCCCAGAGCAGATGCCGGGCCTGGGGGTCGAGGCCCGTCGTCGGTTCGTCGAGGAGGACGATGTCGGGTTCGTTGGCCAGGGCCCTGGCGATGGTGAGCCGTCGCTTCATCCCGCCGGAGAGGGAGTGCACCCGGTCCTCGGCCCGGTCCTCCAGCCGGGCGAACTCCAGCAGTTCGGCCGCCCGGGCCCGGGCGCGCTGCCGGGACATCCCGAAGTAGCGGGCGTAGGTCGTGATGTTCTCGACCACCGTCAGATCCAGGTCGAGGTTGTCCGCCTGGGGGCAGATCCCGAGGCGTTCCCGGATACGGGTCTGCTCCCGGGCCGGATCGCGGTCGAGGATCCGCAGTTCGCCGCCGGACGGCGCGCTGATACAGCTGAGCATGCGCATGGTCGTGGTTTTCCCGGCACCGTTCGGCCCCAGCAGGCCGAAAGTCTCCCCTCCGCGTAAGTCGAATTCGATGCCGTCGACCGCGGTGAAATCACCGAAGCGTTTCACCAGGTTCCGGGCCCGCACCAGGGTGCGTCCGCCGGGGCCGTCGGCACCCATGGGTCCGTCTTTCACCATCACGTAGTCCTCCGAAATCCCGCACCTGCGCGGCGGGTCTCACGGGCAACCTACAGATTTCAGCCCCGAAACAACAGTCCGCTCCGCCGCGGGGGTTCGGCGGCCGGGGAGCGGCCCGGCCCGAACCCCTTCCCGATTGAATTCGGCGCATCGCACCGGCCCAATTCACGGTCTCGACTGGGCACTTGTTCGGCGGGTGAACAGGGTCATACAGTGTGGCCATGCGAATTCCCACCATTGACCTCGAATTATGGGCCGCGGGCGGTACCGAAACCCGTCGCGCGATCGGTGAGACGGTTGACGAGGCCCTGCGGACGGCGGGCTTCCTGCTCGTCAAGGGCCATGGGATCGACGCCTCGGCGACGGCGGAGATCCGGGCGGCGGCCCGCCGGTTCTTCCATCTGCCGCGGGCGGTCAAACAGCCGTACGCGGTACAGGTGGGCGGGCGCGGCTGGCTGGGGCCGGGGGCCGAGGCCAACGCGTACGCGGAGGGCGGCGATGGGCCGCCCGACCTCAAGGAGTCGTTCGCCTTCGCCTCGTACGATCCCACCGGCGACCCGGTGGTGGACGCCGAGTGGTTCGACGGGCCCAATGTCTGGCCCGCCGAGGTTCCGGCGATGCAGCCCCTGGTGGAGGCGTATCTGGACCGGATGCGCGCACTCTCCGACGGGGTGCTGGAGGTGCTCGGGGTAGCCATCGGCGCGGACGAGCGGCACTTCACCGCGCATACGGGTCAGGCGACCTGGGGCTTCAACATCAACTGGTATCCGGGGACGGAGCGGGTCGGGCCCGCGGCGCCGGGGCAGTTCCGGATCGGGCCGCATACGGACTTCGGGACGGTGACCCTGCTGGACCGCCAGCCCGGTCTCGGCGGGCTCCAGGTCCACACCGACGAGGACGGCTGGCAGGACGCTCCGTACGATCCGGACGCCCTCACCATGAATATCGGCGATCTGATGGCCCACTGGTCCGGGGGCCGCTGGCAGGCCGGGCGGCACCGGGTCCTGCCGCCGCCTCCGGACGCGCCGGACGAGGAGCTGATCTCGCTCGCCTACTTCTACGACTGCGATCTGGGGACCGATGTGGGCGGGATCGACGCCCACGCGTTCCTGCGGGACAAGCTGGCCGCGATCATCGCCGACTGACCACGGCGGCGGTCCGCCGGCCCCTCGGGGGGTCGGCGGACCGGGGTCCGGGGCGCGGGCGCCGTACCGGCGCCGTCACTCGGCCTTGTGCAGCGGGTAGTAGAAGGTCGTCGTCCGGCCTTCCTCCACTTCGACCTCCTCGGCCTTCGCCCGGCCGCTGAAGATGTCGGAGAGCACCCGGGCGTGGAAGCGGAAGTAGGACGTCTCGGTGCAGGCGAGATGGTGGCGTACCCGCTGCGACACCTGATGCAGATTCCAGGCCGGGATCCCGGGATAGAGATGGTGCTCGGCGTGATAGTTGGTGTTCCAGTTGAGGAACCCGAACCACTTGCTCCTCGTGTACACCGAATTGGTGTTCCGCCAGGGGTTGTCGGACCGTTCCGCGTAGTAGTGCTCGGGCATGATGGCGAAATTGTTGATGACCCAGGCGATACAGGCCGGTGCGATGTACAGGGTGAGCATCACCAGCGGCCACAGTACGGTCAGTACGGTCACGGCGAGGATCCAGGCCAGCAGGATCCAGGTATCGCGGCGGATCGCGGACCGGGCCCGGTCGGTCGTGACGAAGTAGGGATACCGGTGCCGTGCGGAGGCCGCCGACATCCTCAGGAACCCCAGGAAGTACTCGATATTCAGCATCGCGAGGACGTACTGTCCGATGGTGGTGATCGAGCCGTCGGGTTCGGGGTCGTCGACGGTATGGGTATTGCGGTGGTGGTGCATATGGAACACCCGGTACAGGGCGCTGTTCATCAGCAGGACGGTGCCGGACACCTGTCCGGCGATCCGGTTCCCCCGGTGGGTGTTCATGAAGGTGCCGTGCGCGGCGCAGTGCAGCACGTTGTGCAGGGACGCGACCACGAAGGCGGCCAGGGTCCAGCCGGCCGCGTAGGCCCACCAGGTGCCGATGGCGAAAGCCCCGGCCACGGTGATCGCGTAGAGCAGGGCGTGGACCGCGGCGCGGCGCAGGGCGAGCCCGCTGGAACGGCGGGTCAGATCACGCAGTTCGGCGGAGGAGAAGACGTCGTTCCGGTCGGGCTGGACGTTCTCCTGCGAGAGTGTCATTCCTGAATCTCCCAGAGTTTCGAAGCAGCGCATGGCGGGACCCGGTTCGGGCCGTGTCCCGGCCGTCGACGGTTCGGGCGCGGCGGCGGGGACGTAGCAGCGGGGCGGGAATTGGCCGTATTGCCGACGCGCCTGAATTCCGTGCGGCAGGCGCTTTCCCGGTGCCCGCCCGCCCTTCGGACACCGTGTCCGGGTCTCGGCCTCACCGGCAAGCTACAGATTTCGAAACCGAAACAACACCCCCCTCCGGCCATACGCCCGCCGCGCTCCCCGGTGCACGGATCGGGACGTCTTCCCGGCGGGTTTTCGGCGTTTCATTCGGCCGGGCCGGGATTCCCGGCGCGGACCGGGCGGAGGTACGGCCGCCGCCCGGTGGACCGGTGCGGCGGTCGGCCGGGAGCGGCGGGTGGTGTGCCGGTGGTACGGGCGTCGACCAGCGGAAACCGGACACAGTCGGCGGGGCGGGCGGTGTCGGACCGGGGACCGGGCGGTGTCGGGCAGCGGTCGGCGCGCCGGGGCGTACCGGGCCCGCACGACGGATTCCGCACCCCGGGAATTCGTTGCCGAATTCTTCGCCCACTAGCCGGAACGAAGACATCGGGCCGTTACCGGTAACCTGCAACACTCCCCGGGGCGACGGATTCCAAACCTTCGTTTGGACGAGGGCGCCACCCCAGTGCCAACGTGGCATTACATTTGTAAAGCTCCCGGAAAAATACAGTCCGCCCGATTGATCCATCAATACTATGATTTTTCTGGGTGGTGGCACGGTTAATTGACGGAACGGACAAGCCGGTTGGCCGACTTCCGGCCTATCTCACCGCCCCCTTGCCGCCACGATCACGAATTTGATAGACAGTCACCTCGACCGTTCGATTCACTACGAATGCAGCAGGCGGGGACATCGTGGACTCTGCGACGTTATCGAGTAGTACAGAAGTGTGCGGACTACTGGACATCGTCACTGTTATCCGAGACGAAATTCTCAGGCGTGGATTGGGCGCCACCCTTGACGGCATCTCCCTGGTCGGCACCGTCCGGCACGGCCGGGACTGGGCCGAGGCCGGCGGTATGGCCGGTATCCGGCCGCCCGATGTGCTGATCGTCAGCGACCTCGGTGAACTCGAAGGCGTGAGCACCGATTTCGGCGGCGTCCGGCCCAAGATCCTTCTTCTGCTCCACAGCGCCGATCTGACCGACCAGCGGATCGGCGGACCCTTTCACCCCGACGGCTTCCTGATCCTCGGCGAGCTGAGCACCACGGCTCTGGAGGACACCCTGCGCCAGCTCGCGGCCGGCCAGGTCCCCATACCCGCTCCGCTGGCCAGGGAGTTGATCCAGCGCGCCAACGGGCTTCCGGTATCGGCCCGGGAGCGCACCGGGACCCTGACCGTACGGGAGAACGAGACCCTGGCCCTGCTCGCCGAGGGGCTCAGCAACAAGCAGATCGCCCGACGGCTCTCCATCTCCAGCCACGGCGCCAAGCGGATCGTCGCCAGTGTGCTGCTGAAGCTGGGGGCGCCGAACCGTACGGCGGCCGTCGTCACCGCCATTCAGCGGGGACTCATCCGGCGCTGACCCGACCGTGCACCGCGCGGGCGACGGAATCCCCACCGTCGCCCCGAGGCGACACCGATCCCCCGACCAGCCCCACCGACCCCAACTCTCCGACCGGGCCGCCCCTACCCCGGCCGAGACCCCCCGTCGACCGCCCACCCCGTCACCCCCATCACTCTCGTCACCCCCGTCCCCACCGGCCGCCGCCCGCCCGTGCGGCGATCAGCTCTCCGCCTGTCAGCCCTCCGGCTCCAGGACGACCTTCAGCGCCTCCCGCGCGTCGAAGAGCCGATAGCCCCGGGCGGCGTCGGCCAGCGGCAGCCGGTGCGACACCAGCGGGGCCGGGTCCAGCAGCCCGGCCCTGAGCAGGGCGATCACCCGGTCCCGGACCCGGATCGGGTTCCCCACCGCGAAGCGCAGCGTCGTCTCCCGGGCGAAAGCCTCCTTGGCGTCCAGCGGTACGGACCGCGAGCCGTGCGATCCGACGGCGACGACGGTACCGCCGAAGCCGACGTTCGCCAGGGCGGCGACGAGCGCCGGCCCGGAGCCGACCGCCTCGATCACGGCGGCCGCCCCCCGGTCCGTACCGTCCCGGAGCGCCGGGCCGAACTCCCCGGGTCCGACGGCCTCGAAGCCCAGCTCGACAGCCTTGGCCCGGCGGCGCGCGTCGGTGTCGGTGACCACGACCCGGGCCGCGCCGAAGACCCGGGCGGACTGCGCCGCCAGCAGCCCGACCGGCCCGCCCCCGACCACGCCGACCACATCGCCCGGGGTGATCCCGGCGGCCTCGGCGCCGATGTATCCGGTACTGAGGACGTCCCCGACGAACAGCAGCTGATCATCGGTCAGATCGTCGGGCGACGGGGAGAGCACCACATCCGCGAACGGGACCCGGACGTAGTCGGCCTGGCCGCCGTCGAGCGCGGCCCCGGCCACGGTGTCGTAGCCGAACAGGGTGGAGTCGGGGCAGTGGTAGTGATGGCCCCGGGCGCAGCGCCCGCACCGGCCGCAGGCGACGATGTCGGAGGCGCCGACCCGCTGCCCGACGGCGTACGGGACCTCCGCGCCCGCCTCGGTGACGACGCCGACGAACTCGTGGCCGAGGACACCGCCGGTCCTGAAGTCCGGCAGCTCGCCCCGGTAGGGATGGAGATCCGTACCGCAGATCGCGGTCCGCGTCACCCGCACCACGGCGTCCCGGTCGTGCCGTACCCGGGGGACCGGGAGTCCGGTGTCGACCTCGATCTTCCCCGGCCCCCGGTAGACGACGCCCCGCATCATGACTCCGCTCCTTCGTCCGGGAGTGCGACGACCGCCCAGTCCTTGGCGGCAACGGTGACACCGAGGGCCCGGTGGGCGGTGGTGCCGTGATTGATCAGTACGGCCGAGCCGGTACCGGCCACGATCTCCAGTTCGGGGTCCGCTTCGGCCTCCGGCGCGATCCCGGCCAGTTCGGCGATCCCCTGGTAGAGCCGATGCCAGGGTGCGGACTCCAGCCGCCCGGGGGCGTCCAGGATCCGTTCCAGCGGTACGGCGCTGAACACGGTCCGCCCGGCCCCGACGGGGTTGACCACGATCGCCGGGGTGCCGTCGGCGAAGGCCGCGACGGTACGGCCGGTGGTCGTCCGCAGGGTGACGGGGGTGTTCCCGCCGGTCTCCCAGTCGACCGGCCAGTCGGTGCCCAGCCAGCCGAAGGACGCCTTGCCCGGGTCGCCCAGGGCGAAGTCGGTGATCTCGGCGCCGGTCAGGTCCTCGCCCGGGAAGCCGTGGTGCCGGTCGCCGAGCGAGATGTACACGGTGGCGCCGCCTTCGGCCGCCGCCCGCAGCCGCCGGACGTCGGTCAGGGTCAGCTGACCGGCGGACGGGCAGACGACCAGGTCGTGGCCGTCCAGGGGGCCGACGACGAACCGGTGGTCGAGATGGCCGCGTTTGAGCAGCAGATGGGCGTAGAAGGCGGCGACGGTGCCCACGCCGTGGTCCAGATACGACCGGGGGCGGGCCCGGACGCGTTCGGGCAGACAGACGGCGATCCGCGGCGGCCGGGGCCCGGGGGCCAGCTCGGCGGCCGACCGGGCCAGCCGGACCAGCCGGTCGAAGGCCGGTTTGGCGGAGCCGTCGAGCCGCCGCAGTCCGGCGAGCCGTTCCGCCGGGCGGTCGCGGTACGGCTCGTCCTCCGACGCGATGTCCTGCCAGCACCAGGCCAGTACCCCGCTCGCGCCGTTGGCGAGCGCCGAGGCGGCGGACGCGGCCAGATATCCGGCGGCGGTCTCCTCGTCCACGGCGTAGCTGCCCAGCTCGTCCACGAGGGGCACCCCGTAGGCGGCGGCGTACCGGACGAGGAACGCGTTGAGGCTGGTGGCCTTGTACGAGAGCGTCGACTCGATGGAGCCCGCCGCCCAGGCCGGGTAGCCGTGGACGCCGACCAGGTCGAGCGGGCCCGCGTTGTCGGCGGAGAACGGGGACGGGCCGAAGACGGAGAGCGCGTTGTCGGCCTGGAGGACGAGGGTGCCGGGGGCCTCCTGGCGCAGCGCGCCAGCCAGCCGCTCGTACCAGGACGCCACCTCGGCCCGGGAGAGCCCGTCGGCCTCGGCCGGGTCGACGGCGGAGATCTCGTCGCCGAGGTCGAACGCGAGGACGTTGCCGTACGGCCGTACGGTACGGGCGACCCGCCGCGCGAACGCCTCCTCCCGATCCCGTACCGCCGGATCGCGCCACAGGCTCCGGCCGTCGCGCCACGCCGGGTCGAGCAGCTGCCCGTTCATGAAGACGGTGAGGACCGACAGCACGCAGTTCAGTCCGTGCTCGGCGGCGATCTCGACGGCCTCGGCGAGCCGGGCGAACGCCTTGGGTTCGTACCGCCCCTCCTCGGGTTCGAAGTCCCGCCAGAACAGGAAGAGCCGGACGGTGGTGAGGCCCGCCCCGGCCATGGCGGCGAAGTCGTCGCGGATCGCGTCGGCGTCCCAGTCGCGCCAGATCCGGCAGCCCGCCCGGGACGGGTGGTAGTTGACGCCGACCACGGGCACGGGCCGGCCGTCGGCATGGATCCGGCCCGTGTGCGCGGTGTACTCCATCGCCCTACCTCCGGGTCGCCCGGCGCAGGCCGGTGGAGACGGCGTCGGCGACGAACTCGGCGTCGTCGTCGGTCATCCGGGCGTGCAGCGGCAGGGTGAGCAGCCGGGGCGCGACGTCCTCGGTGACCGGCAGCGCCCGGCGGGTGCTGCCGTGCCGGTCCCGGTAGTAGCTGAACCGGTGGCTCGGCGGATAGTGCACCGAGGTCTGGACCCCGAGCGCGTTCAGCTCGGCCCGCAGCTCGCCCCGGTCGACGCCGGGCGGCAGCAGGGCGACGGCCAGATGGAGGGCGCCCTCGTCCGGGCGGGCTTCGAACGGGATCGGCAGATCGAGCCGTTTGCGGTAGATCCCGGTGACGGCCCGGCGGCGGGCCCGGTCCCGGCCGAGCCTGCCGAGCTGGACCAGCCCGATGGCGGAGGACAGCTCCGTCGGCCGGTAGTTGAGCCCGACGGCGGGTACGTCGTATCCGGCGCCGCCGGTCCGCATCCGTTCGGTGGTGTCGCTGGTCAGACAGTGGGAGCGCATCGCCCGGATCCGGGCGAGGAGTTCGGGGTCGCGGGCGACGACCATGCCGCCCTCGCCGGTGGCGAGGTTCTTGGTGGCGAAGAAGCTGAAGCAGCCGATGTCGCCGACGGTCCCGGCCGTTCCGGACGGGGTGGGGACGAGGGGCGCGTGGGCGGCGTCCTCGATCAGCGGGATGCCGTGGGCGCGGCTGATCGCCCGCAGGGCGTCGAGGTCGGCGGGGTAGCCGCCGTAGTGCATGGCGACGATCGCCTTGGTACGGGGGGTGATCAGCCGTTCCACGTCGTACGGGTCGACGGTGAGGTCGTCCGGGGAGCGGATGTCGGCGAAGACGGGCCGGGCTCCGTGCAGGGCGGTGACCTCGGCGGAGGCCACGAAGTTCAGGGACGGGGTGATCACCTCGTCGCCGGGGCCGATACCGAGGGCCAGGACCGCCAGATGGAGGGCCGCGGTGCCGCTGCTGACGGCGACGGCGTCCGGGGCGCCGAGGGCCGCGGCGAACTCCTCCTCGAAGGCGCGGGTCCGCCGCCCGAGCGAGAGCCAGCGCGAGGCGAGTACCTCCGTGACGGCCTCGGTCTCCTCGGGGCCGACGGTGGTGTCGGCCACCGTCACCTTCCACCGGGGGTCGCTGTTCACCCTGTCTCCTTTCCCGTGGGGGCGGTCGTGGCGGGCGGCCGTCCGGCGAGGGCCGCGCGGTATCCGGCGGCCACGTCGTCGGCGACCCGGTCCCAGCCGAATTCGGTACGGCTCCGGGCCAGTCCGGCGGCGCCCAGCGCGTCCCGCCGGGCGTCGTCGGTGAGCAGCCCGGTCAGAACGTCGGCGAGTTCGGCCGCGCCGGGGCCGACGATCACTCCGTCGACCCCGTCGCGTACCACTTCCCCGACGCCGGGGAAGCGGCCGGTGACCACGGGCCGCCCGCAGGCCCATGCCTCGGTGAAGACCAGGGGGAAGACATCGGCGGTGGTCGGCAGGGCGAGCAGCGCGCAGGCTGCCATGGCGTCGGCCTTCTCCTGGTCGGAGACGGCGCCCAGATCGAGGACCCGGGGGTCGGCGCGGACCGCGGCCTCCACCGGGTCCGCCGGGTCGGGGTCGCCGCCGGGCCCGATCAGGACGAAGGCGGTGTCCGGCAGCCGCCGCCAGACCAGCGGCGCGGCGGCGAGGAGCTGCCGGTAGCCCTTGGTGGCGATCCGGCGGCCCGCGAAGAGCACGATCGGCCCCCGGACGCCGTGCCGGGCCCGGAACTCGGCCGGGTCGGGGCGGTCGGGGAGGTCGGCGGCCTGGGTGATCCGCCGCATCCGGTCGGCGGGGGCGCCCGCGGCGCGCAGGGCGTCCTCCTCGGCCGCCGTCAGGGTGTAGATGACGGCGGCCCGTTCGCAGGCGGTACGGCCCAGTTCCGGGTCCGGCCAGAGCTGGGGGTCCGTGGCGGGGGTGAGGACGAAGGGGACCCGGTGGATCCGGGCCGCGACCAGGGCCTCGCGGACGTACTCGGGCCGGCCGAGGTCATAGGCGTGCACCAGGTCGAACGCCGCCCGTCCGGTGGATCCGGCCCGGGGGTCGCCGGGGTGGTGCGCCGGGTCCGGGGCCGCCGCCGTGCGGCCGTCGGCGAGTGCCGTGTACACCTCGGCGGCGCGGTCGAGTCCGGGAGGCGGTACGGAGTCCGTGACGGCGGTCATCCGGTGGCCGTTCGCCGCCAGCCGGGCGGTGGTGTGCCAGGCCATCCGCTCGGCGCCCGCGTGGGTGCCCCGGTAGCCGCCGAAGGCCACCTGGACCGCGATCACGAACGGGCCTTCAGCCGCTCCGGATGGGCGGCGGCGTACCACTCGTAGGTCTGCCGGAGCCCGGTGTCGAGGTCCACCCGGGGGGTGTGGCCGGTCGCCGCGCGCAGGACCCGCAGATCGGGCAGCCGCCGGTCGGGGGAGCCCGGGGGCGGCTGGTGGATCTCCACCTCGGGGCGGGTGCCCGCGACGGCGAAGAGGCGTGTCGCGAGGGCGAGGGCGGTGATCTCCTCGGTGTCGTTGCCGATATTGGCCACCAGGGGTTCGTCGGCGGGCAGCCGGGTCATGGCGACGGTCGCGGCGACGGCGTCGTCGACATGGCAGAAGGACCTGGTCTGGTGGGCGCCGTAGATCCGGAACGGGTTCTCGCCGTCCAGCAGCCGTTCGATGAACTGGGGGATGACATGGGCGTAGCCCATCCTCGGGCCGTAGACGTTGTGGTAGCGGCCGATCCGGATCCGGAACTCCCCGCCGCCGTGCAGCAGCAGCGCCTCGGAGACGACTTTGCCCAGGGAGTACGCGGCCCGGGGCAGGGCCGGGTCGGGCAGGACGTAGGGCACGGTCTCGGGGGCGGGCAGTTCGGCCAGTCCGCTGCGGACCGCCCCGTCGCCGACCTCGCTCGTGGAGCTGAGGAAGAGCGCGGCCGGTTTGTGGCGGAGCGCCCAGTCCAGCACGTTCATGGTGGCCAGGACATTGGTCCGCAGAACGTCGCCCGGGGCCCGGTTGGACTGGCCGACGCCGACCTTGGCGGCCAGATGGTAGACGTGGTCGACGGGGGGCAGCAGGTCGTCGGGGACGGGCAGCCGGAGGTCGTGCCGGACGACCCGGGCGTCCCGGCGGACGGCGGCGAACTCGTCGTCGGGGCGGCCCCGGGAGTAGTCGTCGATCAGGACGACCTCGGTACCCGACCGGAGCAGTTCCTTCGCCAGGTGGAGTCCGATGAATCCGGCTCCCCCGGTGATCAGCGCGCGTTCAGACACGGCCCAGCCTCAGGTAGGAGATGTCGGGGTGGTGGGCGAGGGCGCCTTCGAGGGCGCCCCACATGTCGAACACCACGCGCGGGGCCCGCATCCGGGAGCGGACGGCCTCGGCGGTGACGGCGGCATAGCCCGGGTGGTCGTTGAGGACGATGATCCCGTCGGCGTCGCGCAGCCCGTCGGCGAGTGCGGCCGGTTCGAAGCCGAGCGCCTCGACGGTCTCCGGGGGGACGAGGAAGTCGTGGGCGGCGAGCGTCGCGACCCTGCCCTTGAGGGCCTTCGCCACGTCGGGTGAGGCGGCGCCGCGGACGTCGTCGGTCTCCGGCCGTCCCTTGTACGCGATCCCGCAGACCAGGATCTTGGCCTGGGAGAGCGGCCGGTCGGTGCCGGCCTCGTAGGCCCGGACGAAGCGTTCCACGGCGAAGGCGGGCACGCTCTCGTTGACCCGGCGGGCGGCCGTGACCATCGGGGCCTCGTAGCCGTGGGCGCGGGTGCCGTAGGTGAGGAGATAGGGGTCCTTGGTGAGGCAGCTGCCGCCGACGAAGCCGGGGCGGGCCAGGTCGGGCCGGGGGTAGTCGCGGTTGGCGGAGGCGATCACCTCGTCGGCGTCGAGGCCGAATCCGGCGGCCATCATGCTGATCTCGTTGCCGAAGCCGTAGAGCAGATCGGTGTGCGCGTTGCAGACCAGTTTGATCATCTCGGCGGTCTCCAGGGACGAGACCGGGACGTGCTTCGGGGTGATCAGGGCGTGCAGTTCCCGGGCGCGGTCCCGGGAGCGGTCGTCGAGTCCGCCGACGATCTGCGGCAGTGCGACGAGTTCGGCCAGCGCCTTGCCCTGGATCAGCCGCTCGGGACAGAACGCCAGCAGGGGTTCGGCGATGTGCTTGCGGAGCCGGGGCAGTACGGTCTCGCGGCAGGTCCCGACGGGGACGGTACTGCGGACCACGACCAGGGTGTCGTCCGCCATGGCCTCGGCCACGGCTTCGGCGGCGGCCTCCAGATGTCCCAGGGCCGGGTGTCCGGTCTCGGCCGACATCGGGGTGCCGACACAGATGACGACGGCGTGCGGCGGGCGGTCCGGGAGGGTCGCCGAGACGGTCAGCCGGCCCTTCGGCAGCCCCTGGAGGAGTTCGGCGAGGCCCGGTTCGTAGAACGGCGACTCGCCCGCCGCCACGGTCCGGCGGGTCGCGGGGTTGGTCTCGACGCCGACGACGTCGACCCCGGCCGCGGCCAGCGACGCGGCCAGTGGGAGGCCCACATAGCCGAGCCCCACGACCACCACGGGGCGGCCGTCCCGTCCGTCACCCGGTGTGCTGTCGGTCATCGGTTCTCCCCATTCCGCATCGCCGCGGTCTCCCGCAGCCGATGCCGGTCGATCTTGCCCATGCCTGTACGTGGCAATGCGGTCAGTACGTGGACGCGGTGCGGCACCTCATAGGGCATCAGCCGGGTCCGGCAGAAGGTGAGGACGTCGGCGGAGTCGTGGCCGGGGCGGAGGACGAGGGCGGCGTGGACCTCCTCCTCACCGGCCCGGCCGGGCGCCCCGAAGACCAGTACCTCACTCACCCCGGGGTGTTCGGATACCGCCTTCTCGACCCGGCGGGGACTGACCTTGCGTCCGCCGACGTTGACGAAGGCGTCCTTCCGTCCGACGACGAGGATCTCGCCGTCCTCGCCGATCTCGGTGAGGTCCCCGCAGGCGAGATAGCCGTCCTCCGCCGGGGGCGGGGCGCCGCCGTCCGCGTACCCCTCGAACATCGTGGAGGTACGGACCAGGAGCTGGCCCCGGCCGTACCGGGAGGTCTGGGCGGGGCCGGTCCGCAGCCGCCAGTCGACGCCGGGTGCCATCGCCCCAGCGCTCTCCTCGGACCACGGCTCGTCCCGGTCGTAGCCGCAGGCGATCAGGCCGGTCTCGGTACTGCCGTAGACCTGGTGGACGGTGACGCCGAGCCGGTCGCCGGCCGCCCGGGCGGCGGTGCCCGCCAGGGGTCCGCCGGAGGACAGCGCGACCCGGACCCGGCCGCGCGTCCCGGTCCGCGGCAGTACCGGGGTCAGCAGCTGGTACACCAGCGGGGTGCCGAGCAGTACGGTGCTGCCCGCGTCGAGGGCCTCCAGCGCCGCCCCGGGCCGGAACCGGGACATGGTACGGAGCCCGGCGCCGGAGACCAGTGCCGTGGCCAGCGCGCCCACCAGGCCGAAGGAGTGCGCCAGCGGCACCATGGCGAGCACGGTGTCGGCGGGGGTGATCCGGTGGATGTCCCGGTACAGCGCGCCGCCGGTGAGGGTGTTGGCCAGGGTCTGCCGGGCGATCCGGGGTTCGCCGGTACTGCCCGAGGTGAGCTGGAGGACGGCCGTCGCGGGGTTCAGCGGTGGTGGTGGCGGGCCCGCCGGGGCGGGTTCGTGCACCAGCTCGTCGAAGGTGCGCCGGTCGAGTCCGGGTACCGGTGCGACATCGGACGGGCCGACGAGTCCGGCGAGCGGCAGCCGGTGGATGACCGAACCGGCCTCGCCCAGATGGGAGTTCTCCCGTTCGACGAGCAGGGTGTCGACTCCGGCGATGAAGAGGCCCAGCATGGTCGCCACACAGGTCGGGGTGTTGTCGACCAGGACGATCACCGGTCCCGGCGGCCGGTCCCGGGCGGTCAGACGGGCCGCCGCGTTCAGCGCCGCCGCGAGCAGCTCGGTACGGGTCATGCTCTGCCAGGCGGCGCTGCCCCGGGTGCTGACGGCGATGCCGTGCGGGTCGCGGGCGGCTCCGGCGCGCAGCAGTCCGACGAGGTCGGGGCCGGCCGGGGGCGGCCCGGACCGCCGGGCCCCTTCGGGCTGTTGGACCTGTTCCGGCTGCTCGGCCCCTTCGGGCTGTTCGGATCGGCCGGACCGGGCCGGTGAGCCGTCGTCGGTCATCGGCCGCCCGTCCGGCTCGTCGTGCGGTGCGACCGTACGACTCCGGCCAGCGCGGCCGGGCTGGCGTCCTCGAAGACCGCCAGCAGCAGATCGGCGTGGAGCCGGTCGGCCGCCTCGGCGTCGGCCGGTTCGAAGCGCTCGGTGAGCCGGGCGATCAGATCCACGGCCCGCAGGGAGTCCCCGCCGAGGAGGAAGAAGTCGTCGGCGGGTGCCGGGGGCAGGCACTCCAGTACGGTCCCCATGTCCTGGGCGATCTGGTCGGTCAGCTCGTCCGTCGCTGGATCGTCGTTCGTCACAGACCCGTTGGCCTCTCTCGATGCCGTGCCGGATTGGAGCAGGAGAACCGGTGCGCCGGGTTCGTCGGGCCGGATTCCGGTCCCGTGCCGGGCCGGGGCTCCGCCGTTGCGTAAATAGAGGTCCGGATCCGCCGCGAAGCAGCGTTTGGCCTCTTCATATCTTTCCGGGGTCCCGATGTCGTGCCACCGGTCGGTGAAGGAATAGACCTGGACCCGCCGTCCGCTTTCTATCATCGACCCGACCAGGTCCGGCATGTCAATGGCCTTTCCCGGCACGATGGCTTCGAGTACGGCCGGATCTGCCACATAAATACCCGCCGAGATATCGAGCCGAAGTGTCGGTTTCTCCCAGATCCCGGCCACCGCGCCGTCCCGGACGTCGAGGACGCCGAAGCCGATCGGCAGCGGGCGGCGGAAGGACGCGACGGTGAGCACTCCCCCGCTGTCCTTGTGCGTCCGGTACAGCTCGGCGAAGTCGAGCGCCGTCAGGACGTCCCCGTTCATGACGAGGGCCGGGCCGTGCCATTCGGCGACCCGGGCCAGCGGCGCCGCGGTGCCGAGCGGGCGCGGGTCGGTGCTGTAGTCGATCCGCACTCCCAGCGGTTCGCCGTCGCCGAACTCGGCCCTGATCTGGTCCGCCAGATGGGAGACACAGAGGGTGATATGGCTGAAACCGGCACCTCGGAGCCGGCGGATGATGACTTCGAGGATGGAGTACCGGCTGAGCTGGAGCAGACCCTTGGGCCGGTTCTCGGTATAGGGCCGGAGGCGGGTGCCTTTGCCGCCGGTCAGGATGATCGCTCGCACTGGGGCCTCCCCGGGTCGCCGTGGTCACCGCGACGGGATCAAGGCTGGCGGCCGGGGACGGCCCGGGGAAGCCTCGAACGGCCGCACCGGGGAGCCTAGCCAAGTGGCCATGCCCGTACTGACCGTGGATTAAGTCCGGGCGCCTTCCATACACTCGTCGCCGACCCTCACGGAAACACGAATCCTGGGCAGGTGGACCTTGTTGGTGCGTTCGGTTGAAGAGGTCGTTGGAAGTGAATGTGATGTGCAGTGGGGTAATGGCACGAGCCGACGGCTCGTGGTGCGGGCGGATCAATTGGGATTCGGTCTGACCGAGACCTACGTACAACCCGGCAGCGAATCGTATCTGCGCTACGACAACCACCAGGAAGTCTGCTACTGCGTCAGCGGATCCGGTTCAGTGGAGACCGAAGAAGGTATTTTCGAGATCAAACCAGGGACGCTGTACGCGCCGGGAGTGGGCGAACCGCACATTCTCCGCTCACAGCACGGGATGACGCTGATGTGCGTCTTCTCTCCGGCCCTGCACGGATCCGAGACCCATCTGCTCACCCCCGGTGTGCATTCGAGTTACTAGGGACGGGACGGTTCCGTGGCCGAGTCGCCGAACCGGTGCGATATCGCCTTCTCCGGCGAGCGGTCCGCCGCCGGACCGGCGACCTGCGCACAGCGGCATATGTGGGATCTGATCCGGCGGCGGATGCCGGACTCCGCGTTCTACCACCAGCTCCACTGGGCGGAGCCGCCGCCCGGGAGCACCGTCTCCGACATCCGAGCCGTCCTAGGCGAACTGGTGAGCCGTCATGAGTCGCTGCGGACGGTCTACGGCCCCGGCCCGGACGGCGGACTCCGCCAGCGGGTCCGAAGATCGGGCTCGGTCCCGGTGGAGATCCTGCCGGTCGAAGGTCCGGCGGACCGGAACGGCCCGGCGGACCCGACGGGCCGGGCGGACGTGGCCGGGGCGGTGGCGGCCTGGGAGGCCGGAGTCCGGGCCTCCGGGTTCGATCACGGCCGCGATCTCCCGTTCCGGGCCGCGATCGTCTGCCGGGACGGCGAACCGGTCCGTACCGCCTTCCTCGTCTCCCATCTCGCGGCCGATCTGATGGCGTTACGGGTGGTCGAGGCGGAGTTCGTCCGGCTGACGGCCGACCGGGTGGCGGGCCGGACCCCGGCCCCGCCGCCCGCGTACCGGCAGCCGCTGGAGCAGGCGGAGTTCGAACGTTCCGAACGGGGCCGGCGGCTGCTGGACCGGGCCGACCGCTACTGGCACGACCAGCTCACGGCACTGCCGCCGACCATGTTCCCGGCCCCGGCACGAACCCCCGTGCAACCGGAGCCGGAGCCGGAAGCGGCGACCGCCGGGCCGCCGTACCCCAGTACGGCCCTGGTGTCACGGGCTCTCGCCCTCGCCCTGCCGGTACTCGCCGGGCGCTACCGGTCCGGCAGTTCGGCGGTCCTGCTCGCCGCGGTCTCACTGCTGCTGGCCCGGCGCGGCGGGCTCCCCCGGTGCGGCCTCCGGCTGCTGGTCGCCAACCGGACCGACCCGGCGTCGCGCGGCACCGTGGCCAATCTCCATCTGGAGGTCCCGGTGACCGTCGACGTGACGGGCGAGACCTTCGGCGACGTGGTGCGCTCGGCCCGGGTCGCGGCGCTGCGGGCCTACGCCAACGGGCTGTACGACCCCGGGCGCGCCGAGCGCGCGGTCCGGGAGCACGAGCGGGCGCGGGGCGTACCGATCGATCTCTCCTGCTGTTTCAACGACGCCCGGGCGGTCCGGGAGGACCGGCCGGGCCCGGTGCCCCCGTCCCCGGCGGAGATCCGGGCCGCGACGGCCGGGACCACCGTCGGGGAGGGCGATCTGCACGAAGCGGAGCGGTTCTTCCTGGTGGTCCACGACGATCTGCCCGGCCGGGTCCAGCTGGTCCTCGGCGCCGACCCCCGGGTCCTTCCCCCGGCGGCCGTCCGCGCGTTCCTGAAGGCCGTCGAACGGCTGCTGGTCGACCACGCGGGGGACGAGCCGCCCCGTACGGAGCGCGCCGGGGCCGCCGCGCGGAGCACCCCGGGACGTCCGTGACGACGACGGAGCACACGAGCGGCGGACACCGGTACCGGGCCCAGGCGGCGGGCCCGACGACACGAGGTGGTGACGGTTTGGGCGGCGACGAGGAGATCCGCTGGTGGCCCGCGGTCGAGGTGGCGAGAGCCGTCGCCGCCCGCGAACTGTCGGCCCGGGAGTATCTGTCGGCGCTGCTCGCCGCCGTCGAACGGGACAATCCCCGGCTCCGGCTGGTGGCGACGGTCTGCGAACGGGCCGCCGAGGCGGCGGAGGAGGCGGACGCCGCGACCATGCGCGGCGGACCGCTGCCGCCCCTGCACGGGGTGGCGATGACGGTCAAGGACTGCTTCTCCACCGCCGGTACCCGGACCACCGGCGGCGCGGCGGCGCTCTCCGCCCATCGGCCCGTCCGGGACGCCGACGCGGTGGCGGCGCTGCGCCGCGCGGGCTGTGTGATCTTCGGGAAGACCAACCTGCCCGAGTACTCCGCCGATGTGCAGACCCACAACGAGCTGTTCGGCACCGCGCGCAACCCGTGGGACCCGGCGTTCTCGCCCGGGGGCTCCTCCGGGGGCTCCGCGGGCGCGGTCGCCGCCGGGTTCACCCCGGTCGAGCTGGGTTCCGACGTCGCGGGCTCCATCCGGCTGCCCGCCTCGCACTGCGGGGTCCTGGGGCACCGGCCGAGTTTCCGTACCGTACCGACGTACGGACACGTCCCGCCGCTGCCGTTCGCCCATACGGTGCCGGATCTGACGGCGGCCGGTCCGTTCGCCCGTACCGCGGCCGATCTGGTGGCGGTCTTCGCAGCGGTCGCGGGCCCCGACTCGCGGGACGCGCCCGGCTGGCGGCTCGAACTGCCCCCGGCCCGGCCGGTGCGCCGGGTCGCGGCCTGGTTCGACGATCCGTACTGCCCGGTGGATCCGGACGTCCGGCACCTGCTCGAACGGGCGGCGGACCGGCTGGCCGACACCGGGGTCGTGGTGGAGCGGACCGTCCCCCGGGGGGTCCGGCTGGACGCCTGCGACCGGGTCTTCCGGTCCCTGCTCGCCCCGGTCGCCTACGGCCGCTACTCGGTCCGCGACGCCGCGGCGATCGCCCGCGGCAAGCGGGAGCCGGGCGCTGAACTGGGCGCCGAACACGTCGGCCAGACCCACCGGTCCTGGGCGGAGGCCGACGGCAACCGGGCCCGGCTACGGCTCCACTGGCGCCGGTTCTTCGAGGAGTACGACGCGATCCTGCTGCCGACCGGACCGACGGCGGCGCTCCCCCACGACCACCGGCCGCTCGCCGACCGGGACATCGTGGTCGGCGGCCGGCGCCGCCCCTACTGGGACCAGATCGTCTGGGCCGGACTGACCGGGGTGTGCGAACTGCCCACGACGGTCGTCCCCGCCGGGCTGACCCCCGCCGGGCTGCCGGTGGGCGTCGCGGTGACCGGCCCCTATCTCGGCGACCGTACGACCCTCGCCGTCGCCGGGGTCCTGGAACGCGTACTGCCGCCGCTCGGCCGTCCCCCGGCCCCCGCACCCCTGACGCGCACCACCTCCGGGAAGGCAGAAGAGCATGCCCGACACCATTGACCTGGTCGTCCCGAATATCGTCGAGTTCAATCTGAGACGCGGACTACTGGACCTCGACCCGGGCGTGGAGCGCGATCTGGCCGAGCACGGCACGAACCTGGCCGACCAGTGCGTCTTCTGGAGCGACCGGGAGCGGGTCCTCGTCCTCCCGGCCGGATACTCGGCCGAATGGCTGGCCGATGTCCATACCGGACTCGGTACGGCCGTCCCCCCGGTCGTCGCGCCGGAGCCCGTGACCGGACGGCTGGTCCAGGACCTGCTGGCCGACGACCGGGCCCTCGGCGAACTGTCGGCCGCGCTCGGCGGGGCGCGCGAGGTGCGGTTCGTCTCCTGGGGCGCGGAACCCGCCCTCTACGCCCTTGCCACGGTGCTCCGCGCCCAGGGCCGTACGGTCCGGCTGGACGTCCCGGCCCCCCGGGACGCCTGGGCCTGCGAATATCTGGAGTCCAAGCAGAGCTGTGCCGATCTCGCCGCGCACCTGCCCGGCTTCCGGGTCCCCAAGGGGCTCTCCGTCACCGGCTGGGAGCAGCTCAGGGGCGCCCTCGGGGCGATCGCGGGCGACGGCGGCCGGGCCGTCGTCAAGAGCATGTACGGCGTCGGCGGCTATGGCTCCGCACTCGCCGGGGGCGGGGCCGACGGCATCGCCAGGTTCTGGCAGACCCTGCGGCGGGATCCCTTCTTCGGTACGTTCCCGCTCGCCGTCCAGGAGTACGTCGAGCACACCGGGGACTGCCCGGCCGTGGACGTCCTCGTCACCGACGACGGCCCGCCCCGGCTGGAGTACAGCGTCCTCGGTGTCGACGGGCTGCGGTACCGCAGTCTCCTGCTCGGCCCCGATGTGCTCGAACCCGGGCCGAAGGAGCGGATCACGGCGCTCGGCACGGCCGTCCACGGCTTCGCCCGGACCCTCGGTTTCCGGGGCTGGCTCTCCGTCGACTGTCTGCTCGGCCTCGACGGGGAGCTGTACGTCACCGAGATCAACGCCCGGCGCACCGGCGCGATGCACGCCATCGCCCTGGCCGAACGGTGGGCCGGGGAGCGGGTCGTCGTCCACTCCCACGACGCCCTGCCGCTGCGGCTCACCGCCGTCCCCTCCTACACCGCGCACGTCCGCCCGGTCTTCCGGGCGCTGTGGGCGAAGGGGGTGCGGGCCTATCCGACCACCGTCCGCGCGCTCGGCCGGCACCGGCCGTCCCTGGGCGTGATCGTCGGCGCCGCCGGTGCCGAGGAGGCCGAGGGCATCACCGAAGAGATCCACCGGGCCGTCAACGCCGCCGTGGCCGGGGCGGTCGCACCCCTCGCCCGGCCGACCGCGGGGAGCCGCACATGACCACGGCAACGACCTCCACCAGGGCCACGACCCCGGACACGGGCGGAGGGGGCTCTACCGGCACGCCGGACCCGGGCCTGCCGGTGGCGAACCCCGCGACCGGACAGGTCTTCGCCCATGCCCCCGTCTCCACCCCGGAGGCGCTCGACCGGGTGGTGGACGCGGCGGCCGGGGCCTTCGGCTCCTGGTCGGCGCTGCCCCCGGCCCGTCGGCGGGCCCTGCTGCGGCGGTGCCGTACCGTACTCGCCGACCACGAGCGGGAGCTGGCCGAACTGCTCACCCGCGAACAGGGCAAGCCGCTGCGGGACGCCCTGCGCGAGGCCCGGTCGGCGGCCGACTGGTTCACCCGTACCGCCGCGCTCGGGCTGAGCGGACGGCGGCTGGTCGACGACGGGACGTCGGAGATCACCCTCCAGCGGGTGCCGTACGGCGTGGTGGCCGCGATCGCGCCCTCCAACTTCCCGCTGCTCCTCGCGGTCTGCAAGATCGCCCCGGCGCTGCTCGCGGGCAATACCGTCGTCCTCAAACCGGCGCCGGAGACCCCGCTGTCCAGCCTGCTGATGGTGGATCTGCTGGCCGGGGTGCTGCCGCCGGGCACCCTGGGCGTGGTCTGCGGCGACGGCTCCGTCGGCGAGCGGCTGACCCGGCACGAGGCGGTCCGGCTGATCTCGTTCACCGGCTCGATCCCGGTCGGCCGGGCCATCGCGGGGGCGGCGGCGGCCGGTCTGAAGGGCGTCGTGCTGGAACTCGGCGGCAACGATCCGGCGGTCGTCCTGCCCGGCGCCGACCCCGAGGAGGTCGCGCCGCAACTGTTCGCCCGCGCCATGGCGAACAGCGGCCAGTTCTGCGCGGCGGTCAAACGGGTCTACGTACCCCGGGCACAGCACGACCGCTATGCCGGGCTGCTGGGCGCCCTGGCCCGGTCGGCGGTGGTCGGCGACGGCGCGGACCCGGCGACGGAGCTGGGTCCGCTGGTCTCCGCCGCCCAGCGGGACCGGGTCGCCGCCCTGGTCGACGGGGCCGTGGCCGCCGGGGGGCGGCTGGTGGCCGGTGGCACCGTACCGGCCGGCCCCGGCTGGTTCTATCCGCCGACGGTCGTCGCGGGTCTGCCGCCCGGGACCGATCTGGAGGCGGAGGAGCAGTTCGGTCCGGTGATCCCCCTGGTGCCGTACGACTCCGTGCCCGAGGCCGTCGAACGGGCCGGGACGGGTCCCCACGCGCTCGGCTGGTCGTTCTGGGGCGACGAGCGGGAGGCCCGTGAGCTGGCCTCCCGGGTGGAGTGCGGCACCGTCTGGATCAACACCCACGGCGATCTCCGGCACGACGTCCCCTTCGGCGGGCACCGGGAGTCCGGTGTCGGCGTCGAGTACGGCACCTGGGGGCTGCTGGAGTTCACCCGGATCAAGGTCCGCAATATCGCGGTCCGCGAGCGGTCGACGCCGCCCTGACCCCGTACCGGGCCCCGAACCGCCCGGGACCACGCACCGGCTTCCCCTGGATTTCCCGTTCCTCCCGATCCCCGACTCCCCGTCCATTCCCCGCCACAGACCCCTGTCCAACCCCGTACAGGCACCCGCAACAGGCTTGGAGAACGCCATGACCGAAGTCAGCCCCGATCTCGCCGAGCACGCCTTCGACGCCCCCGATCTCACCGGCGTCAATGTCTTCGTCGGCGGCCCCATCCAGCACGCGCTGGGCGGCGCGACCGGCTTCCACTCCCCGCTCCGGCACGCGATCCACGACATCATCGAGGCCGCCACCGCCGCCAACGCCACCGTCTTCTCGGCCCATGTGGCGGAGAAGTTCGGGGTCGACACCCCGCTGTTCACCCCGGACCAGGTCAGTGTCCGGGACTTCAACTGGATGCGGCGCTGCGACGTCTTCGTCCCCGTCCTGCCGGTGGTGGACGGTGAGCTGCTCCGTACCGACGGTACGCATATCGAACTCGGCTGGGCCTCCGGCCAGGACAAGCCGATCGTCATGGTGACCCCGGTACCGCTGGCGGAGAACGCCAGCCATCTGCTGCGCGGGCTGCCGATGGTGGGCCGGGTGAGCGTGGTCGACCTGGCGCACGCCCAGCGGAATCCGGACTCGCTGATACGGCTGCTCGCGGCGGTCACGGGCAAGGTGACGGCGACGACATGACCACCGAGGCCGACAACGCCCTCACGACCGAGATCCTCGGTATGAGGCTGGTCTCCCCGGTCGTGGTGGGTTCGGGTCTGCTCACCGACCAGGAGCGCAATATCCGCCGGCTGCTGGAAGGCGGAGCGGGCGCGGTGGTGACCAAGACCATCCATCCCTCGCCGCCGTCCGGCGGCGACGAGCGGCTGCTGCGGCTGCCGACCGGGATGCTGAACAGTACGACGTACTCGCGCCGGAGCGTCGACGACTGGCTGGCGATCGTCCGCAGGCTCTCCGTCGACGGTCTGCCGTTCATCGCCTCGGTGCACGCGGACACCCCGGCCGGGCTCGCCCGGCTCGCCGAGCAGGTGACGGCGGCCGGAAGTCCGGCCCTGGAGCTGGGGATCTCCTGTCTGAACGACGAGGAGTACGGGGAGGACACACCCGAGCGGGTGGCCGCGTACACCCGGGCGGTCCGCCGGGCCGTCACCGTGCCCTTCAGTGTGAAGCTCGCGGCGGGCGAGAACCTGGTCCCGCGGGTGGAGGCCGCCGTGGCCGAAGGCGCGGACGCGATCACCCTCAGCGACACCATCGCGGGTCTGGCGGTGGAAGCGGCCACCGGACGGGTCCAGCTCGGCGGGGCCTACGGCTACTCGGGTCCCGGTATCAAGCCGCTCGTCCTGGCCGAGATCTACGCCCTGCGGCGGCGGGGGATCCGGATCCCGGTCCTGGGCGGCGGCGGGGTCCAGGCCGCCGGGGACGTGATCGAGTATCTGAGCGTGGGCGCCGACGCCGTACAGGTCTATACGACCCTTCACCAGGACATGCACGGCACCCTCGACAAGATCTGCCGGGGGGTCGACGACTGGCTCAGCGGTACGGGGCTCTCGGTGCCCGATCTCGTCGGGCGCAGTCTGACGGCGGCCCCGTCGGCTACGGCCGAAGGCCCCGGGGCCGGGTCCGCGAACGGCAACGGCACCCCGGCGGTCGCCGGAGCCGGAGCCGCGAAGGGTGCCGCGCGCGGTGCCGGGTCCCCGGCCGGGAGCGGGGGGCCGCGGTGAGCGACCGTACGTCCGCCGCCCCGGCGCCCCGGCTCTACGGCGATCTGACCAGTACCGAGGTGGAGTCCGCCGTCCGCGGCGCCACCCTGGTCTGGCCGATCGGCGGTCTGGAACAGCACGGACCGCATCTGCCGCTCTCCGTGGACCTCGACATCCCCGAGGCCCTGGCCCGGCGGATCGCCGCCGAGCTGGACGGATTCCTGCTGCCGACCCAGCCGGTCTCCGCCCGGTCGCTGCCGCAGAGCGGCGGCGGCGCGCACTGGCCGGGCACCCTGCATCTGCGGGGCGCCACCCTGATCGACAGTCTCACCGACACCCTGCTCTCCCTGGCGCCCCTCGCGCCCGGGCGGCTGGTGATCGTCAACGGCCACTACGAGAACGAGGCACTGCTCTTCGAAGCCATCGAGGGCTGTCGCCCCGGGACCGCGTTCCCGGAGACCGAGATCACCGCGTTCAGCTGGTGGAGCCTGGTGCGGGAGGACTGGATCGCCGGGCATCTGCCCGACTTCCCCGGCTGGCACGCCGAGCACGCCGGGCTCACCGAAACCAGTCTGATGCTCCATCTGCGCCCCGAGTCGGTCCGTCCCGACCGCCCGGAGCACAAGACACCGCCACCGGCCGGGATCTACCGCCATCCCGTGGACGCGGCCCGGATGTCCAACCGGGGTGTCCTGTCGTCCACCACGGGCGCCTCCGCCGAACTCGGGGCGCTCCTCTTCGAGGAGGTCGTGACGAACGTCCTGGCCGCCTTGGCGTGACCCCCGGGAGCGTCCGCCGCGCTCCCGGACGTCGGGCAACCCATGAAATGAGGGAAGGATCACCGGCCCCGGGTCCCGGGCCGGTGATCCCCCGGACCGGCCGGGTAAGGTTCGCCTTACCTCGCATCGTCCCGGGATCTGGAGGCTCGATGAACCGACGGACCGTCAAGGGCGGAGCCGACGGCCCGATATGGGGGGTCGCGGAGTACGGGGATCCCTCGGGGCGCGTACTCCTGCTCCACCACGGATCGATCGGATCCGCCGTACTGCCGGACTTCTGGGACGACTACGCGCGGGCCGCGGGGGTCCGGCTGATCGCGGTCGAACGGCCCGGATACGGTCTGACCCCGCCTCTGGAGATGCCGTCGATCGCCGCGTGGGCCGCGCTGATGGAGCCCGTACTCGACGCCTGCGGCGTCACCGGGTTCGATGTGGCCGGGATCTCGGCCGGTGCGCCCTACGCCTACGCGCAGGCCGCCGCGCCCGGCTCCCGGGTCCGGGGGGTGTGGGTGCTCAGCGGACTGCCGTACGTGATCGACGACGGCGTACGGAGCCACTACCCGGCCGAGGCGCTGGCGGTCTGGGCGTTCTACCGCGACACCCCGAGGGACGAGCTGATCGCCCACTTCGCCGAGGCCGCGCCCGGCTGGGCCGAAGCCTTCGCCGCCCATCCGACGGCCCGGACGGCGCTGGCGGAGATGGCCGGACACGGCTGTCTGGGCCCGGCCCGCGAGGTCGAGCTCCAGACCAGGCCCTGGGGCTTCACGCCCGGGGACGTCCGCCGGCCGGTACGCCTCTGGCACACGCCCGACGACGACATGGTGCCGTACGATGCGGTGAGCGCCACGGTCGCGCTGCTCCCGGACGCGGTCCTCACCCGGCAGCCTGAGCCGACCCACGTACCGAGCGATACGACCGTTCGAGCCCTCTTCGCGGAACTGGCCGCCGAGTAGCTCCCCCCTCCGGCGTCCACCGGTCCTCCCGCCCGCCCCCTTTTGTCATCATGCCGCTTTTCATACCGCAGTCGCGGGAGGTCTCCTCGGTGCGTGCCGTCGTCCTGCCAGGTACGCGTCCACTGGACCGGCTGGCCGCCGGGCTGCTGGCCGCGGGGCTGCTCGCCGTGGTCACCGGGGCCCTGCCCGAGGAGGCGGCGGTGGACGCGACGGTGCGGGTGCTGCCCCTGCTGGTCTTCCTCGGCTCGGTGATCGTCCTGGCGGAGCTGACCGGGCGGGCGCGGGTCTTCGACGCGATCGCCACCGGGGTGGCGCGGGCCGGACGCGGCAGCTATCCCCGGCTCTTCCTGCTCTGTGTGCTCTTCGCCTCCACCGTCACCGTCACCCTGAACCTGGACACCACGGCGGTCCTGCTGACGCCGGTGATGCTGGCGCTCGCCGCCCGGGTCGGGCTGGCGTCCGTACCGCTGGCGATGACCACGGTGTGGCTGGCGAACACGGCCAGTCTGCTGCTGCCGGTCTCCAATCTGACGAATCTGCTCGCCGCCGACCGGGTGGCGCTCTCGCCCGTCGAGATGGCCACCGTCATGTGGGCGCCGCAACTGGTCGCGATCGTGGTCACCATGGCGTGTCTGTGGGGCTTCTACTGGCGGCGGGCCCACCGGGAGCTGGGGGGCTACACCCCGCCGCCCCGGCAGGTGCCGGACGATCCGGTGCTGTTCCGGGTCTGCGCCCTGGCGTGCGGGGGCTTTCTGCTGGCGCTCCTGGTCGCCGAGGTGCCCCTGTGGTCGGCGTCGCTGACGGCGGCCCTGGTCGTGGTGGTGGCGTTCGCGGTACGCCGCCGGGAGGAGCTGGCGCTCTCCCTGATCCCCTGGCGGCTGCTGGTACTGGTACCGGGGATGTTCCTGGTGGTGGAGACCGTCAACGCCCATGGGCTGGACTCGCTGCTGACGGCGGCCATGGGCTCGGACGACGGCCTCGTCGGGATGCTCCGCTCGGCCGCCGTGGGCGCGGGCGTCTCCAACGCGCTGAACAATCTGCCCGCCTACATGGCCGGGGAGGCGGCCGTGCCGGTGGAGAACGCGAATCAGTTGCTGGCCCTGCTGGTCGGGGTGAACGTGGGTTCGGTCGTCACGCCGTGGGCGTCGCTGGCGACCCTGCTCTGGTTCGAACGGTGCCGGGGGTACGGGACGGAGATCGGCCTCGGGCGCTTCATGGGGACGGGTCTGGTGCTGGCGGTGGCGGCGACCTCGGCCGCGACGGTGACACTGGCGCTGGTGGTCTGAGCCCGCCCGGTACGGGACGCGCCCGCGGCCCGCGACGGGCGGCCCGGGGCCGTCAGCGGGTGTCGCCCCGGGTGATGGCGCGCAGGGCGGGGAGTTCGCCGGCCAGCGCCGGTTCATGGGTCCGCGCCAGGGCCGTCAGAACGAGGGCGACCGCGACGGCGCCCGGGTCCGGCAGCCCCCGGGAGCGGTCACCGGTATAGCTGGCCCGGCCCCGGCGGGCGGTGAGGGCCGCCGTGGCGCCCGCCCCCTCGATCGCCGCGCGGGCGGCGGCGGTCACGGTCCGGCCGGGATCGGCCGTCGGGGTGAGTTCCAGGGTGTCGGCCGCCGGGGCGAGGGCGTCCACCAGGGTGCGGTCGCCGGGTACCGCGCCGCCCAGGGCGGTGATCCTGAGGAGGGCCTGGCGCAGGGCGGCGGCGATGGCCGGGAGGTCGGCGGGGGCCCGGTCGGCGGTGGTGGCCAGGGCCGTGAAGAGGATCCCGAAGAGCGGCCCGCTGGAGCCGCCGACCCGGTCGCGGAAGGTCTCGGCGAGGGCGTTGGCGCCGGGGACTCCGGAACGTTCAACCAGCCGGACGGCCGCCGCGACACCGCCGCAGAAGTTGTCGCCGAAGTCGCCGTCGCCACTGGCCTGGTCGAGTTCGGTGAGGTCGGTATGGGTGAGGGCGCAGATCCGGTGGAGTTCGCCGAGGAACCCGCCGCCGGGTCCGGCCGGGTCCGTAGCGGCCCTGCCGGGGAAGCCGCCGGTGACGGGGGCGGGGGCGGGCGGGGTGACCTCGCAGGCCCGGGCCGCCGCGGCGCCCGGCAGCCGCAGGGGGGTGTCGGTGGGGGCGTCCCACAGTTCGGCCCAGCCCGGTTCCAGGGCCGTGAGGGTGATGCTGAAGCCCGCCATGTCGAGGGCGGTGACATAGGTCCCGGCGGCGAGCGCGTGGACGGCGATCCCGCGCGCCCGCAGCTGCTGGTGGACGAGCGCGCTGACGATACGTATCTCCAGATCGCTGGTACTGCCCAGGTTGGAGACGACCGCGATCACTCCGTGCGGCCCGGCGGGCACGTCCGCCAGGAGTTCCCCGGTCATCCGGGCGACCAGCAGTTCCACCCCGTGGGGTCCGGTGACGGTGTGGGCGGCGCGCTCGCCGTGGATACCGACGCCGTAGTCGAGTTCATCGGGCCGGAGGTGGAACGCGGGCGATTTGAGCACCGGTGAGGTGTGCGCCCGGGCGCAGACGGCGAGACTGCGGGAGGCCAGGGCGATCCGGCCGCCGAGTTCGGCCAGGGCGTCGAGTCCGGCGCCCCGGTCGGCCAGGGCGCCCAGCAGTTTCTCCACCACCACGGTGGCGCCCGTGCCGCGCCGTCCGGCGGCCGTGCCGTCGGTGGCGAGGTCGTCGTCCACGACGACCTCGGCGACCTCGATGCCCGCGGCGCGTATCTGCTCGGCGGCCAGCGCGAAGTTGATCCGGTCGCCCGTGTAGTTCTTCACGATGTGCAGCACTTCGCCGCGCCCGCCGAGGTCGGCGGCGGCGAGTGAGGCGGCGGCGATCTGGGCGCTGCCGGGTGAGGTGAAGACGGCGCCGGGGACGACCGCGTCCAGTCCGCCCGGGCCGAGCAGACCCGCGTGCAGGGGTTCGTGTCCGGCACCGCCTCCGGCGACCAGGGCCACCCGCCGCTCCGGGGCGGGCCGTCTGGCCAGCAGATAGAGGGGTTCCACGGACAACGCGATCCCGGGATGGGTGAGGGCGAGTCCTCGACCGGCCGTGAGCACGGCCTCGTCAGCGGGGAGAAAGTAGCTCATCGTACCTCCAGTAGGGTGAAACCACTGGTACGACGGCGCCGTTGGGTGCGGTACGCGAGGATCGCGCGCGGGCGCCGGGCGCTCCGCCTTCTGGACGACTGTAAGCCGGGCGGTGCGGATCGGCGCGAGCAAGGGGGCGTACGCATCGGCGACGCCCCGGGCGGGAAATCCCCTATTTCCCGGCCCCCCGTTGCTTCGGCGGGCGGTCAGCCGATGCCGTGGCTATCCTGGTTCGTCCAGCCGCTGATCCAGTGCCCGAGTTCCTGGTCGGCCAGGGAGGAGACCCAGGCATCCGCCAGTTGCAGCCCTTCCGGTGACGGATTCTCCCCGATACCGATCACCGGCATTCCGGCACACACCGCTGAGCGAATTCCGCAGAGGGAATCCTCAATGGCGAGGCAGTCCGCGGGGTCGAATCCGCACCGCGCGGCGGCCTCCTCGTACACATCGGGTTCGGGTTTGGGGCGTACGGGTCCGCCGGGGACGACGACATGCCGGAAGTGCCGGAGCAGTCCGGCGCTGTCGAGGCAGCTCTCCACCACGTCCTGGGGGCAGTTACTGGCCACCGCGATGGGGACCCGGCCCGCCGCGGAGGTGACCACTTCGGGCGCTCCGGGGCAGGTGGTGGGCTCGGCTGCGGCGAAGGCGCGGAAGGTCCTGAGCAGGTCCTCGGTCATCTCCGCGGCCTTTCTCGGCCGCCCCGCCATGGTGGCCATGAGCCGGCCGCACTCGGTGTAGTGCACCCCCTGGGCCAGTTCGGCGAACTTCTCGTCGGGGACCACGCGATGGTCGTCCAGCACTTTCCGTCGCGCGTCGATCCAGTGCCTCTCGCTGTCGAGCAGGGTGCCGTCGCAGTCGAACACCACGGCCCGTGGGGACCATTGAGGGCTTCTGTTTTTCAGCATGCAACCACCTTCCGATGGTTTCAGCGGAATCGAACTCCGAATGCCGTGAGCGCTACTCAGGCGCTTTACCGGCGCGCATCGAAGGCGGGCCGTACCGGAGTCGACAAAGTGACTCTTGGAAAGTTATTTGCCACTACAGCCGGAGTCAAGATGCATTCCGAAAGTGACACAAGCCGAAGATGCCCGACCCCGAACAGCAGGTAAATTAAGTCCTATCATCATTCTTCGGAGCCCCGGCATTTCGGGTATATTGATTTTGTTTCAGTGCGAAACTGAGCGCTTGATCGATGCATATATGTCCCCCGGGATTATGTTCCTGAAAGGAAGGAAATCGACACGCCGGGGTACGCCGCCCGGCCCGCCGGGCGGCTTCCCGGGTGCGGGCGCGCCGGGCGCGGGGGACCATCGAAGGGGTGCCGGGGGCGTGTCACCGGGGGGTGTCAGCGTCGTGAGCGGACCCGAGGAGGACCCGGAGATGGTGCCGAAGCCGGATACGGATGTCGTACGGGAGCTGGTCGACCGCTACGACACGCTGACGGCGGAACCGTCCGCCCGGGCGGACTCCTCGATCCGGCTGGAGGGGATCGTCTACACCCTCTGCGTCATCACCGGGACCCGCCGGGAGTCACAGGCGCTCACCGCCGCGCGCGGACTGATCTCCGCGCGCGGCGGACGCCGGCCGGGCGGCCGGGGGGCGGCCTACTTCCAGCCGTAGAGCATGTACGGCGGGTACGGGTCGCAGTAGTAGTCGGGGATCAGCCAGATGCTGACCAGGTACCGGCCGGTGGACTGGCAGGCCGAGTACGACGGGTGCGTCCCCATCGGGACCCAGCCCGAGGCCGCTCCGGGCGCCGCCGCCGGGGCGGTCGGAACCTGCGCCGCCCCGGCGGCGGGCGCGGTCAGCAGTGCGGCACCGGTCAGGGCGAGCGCCGCGCAGACGGCGGAGAGCCGGCCTGCCGGGGAGGGCTTTCTGGTCAAGGACATGACGAAGTGCACTCCTTTTCCTGTCGTCCCGGGGGGCCGCCGGGGGCCGTTCGCCCCGGGGCCGACCCGAGCTTGGCGGTGTTCGGGGCGCGGGGCAACGGGAAGCGCACGTTCCCGTTCACCGGCGTCCAACGGCATCGAACGTCATCGCACGGCACCTGAGCGGGTCGGCGTTCAGCCGGTGGTCTCCGGGGCGCGGCCGGGCCGCCGCCGGACCAGCCAGATCCCCGTGCCGATCCCGATCAGGGCCACACAGCCGGTGAAGATCAGCCCCGCCCTGACCAGTCCGAGCGTGACGGCGAGGGCGCCCACCCCGATGACCGGGACCGAGATCCCCGTATAGGCGACGACGAAGAACGAGGAGACGGTGGCGGCCCGGTGGGCGGCGGGCGCGGCGCCGCTGACGGCCGTGAGCCCGGCGCGGAAGGCCAGCCCCTGGCCGAGCCCGCCGCACATACCGCCGATGATCAGCAGGGGCAGGGACCGGGCCCACAGCGAGCCGCCGACCATCAGCACTCCGGCGACCAGGACGAGACAGCCGAGCGGCAGGGCCGGGTTCGAACCGGCGGTCGCCGGGATCCGGGGGGTCAGGGCCTGTCCGGCCGTGGAGGCCAGGAAGACCGCGAAGACGACCGCGCCGCAGACGGCGAGATTCCGCTCCCCCAGCGTCTCGGCGAGAAAGCTCGGCGCGACGGCCGTGAAGAGCCCCAGCAGGGAGAAGCCCGCGAACGCGGCGACGGCGGCGGGCGCGAAGACGGGCCGGACCTCCGGGGGGACGTACAGCCCCTGAGGTACGGGCCGTGCCTTCGGCCGGGGGTCCGGCACGGTCTCGGGGAGCAGCAGTACCACGGTCGCGGCCACGGCCAGCAGCCCGAGGTGGACCAGGAAGGGCAGGGTCAGCGGGGCGGGCGCGTACTCGGCGAGGAAGCCGGAGAGCAGCGGTCCGCAGCCGAGTCCGCCCATGTTGGCGGCGGTCGCGGCGAATCCGGCCCGGGAGCGGTGGGCCGGGTCGGCCAGCTCCAGCACGGTCACGGTGCCCGCCCCGCTGAGGAGCCCGGCGGAGAAGCCGGAGAGCACCCGGCCCGCGTAGAGCAGTGGCAGTCCGTCCGCCAGCAGAAAGCATCCGGCGCTGGCCGCCGCGAAGAGCAGGGCGGCCAGGAGTACGGGCCGGCGGCCCGCGCGGTCGGAGTGGCTGCCGACCAGGAGGAGGGTGAGGATCACCCCGACGGCATAGCTGGCGAAGACCACGGTCACGGTCAGCTCGGAGAAGCCGAGTTGTTCGCGGTAGAGCCCGTACAGCGGGGTGGGCAGGGTCGTGCCCGCCATTCCGGCGGCGAAGACCCCGGCCGCGGCGAGATATCCGGGGCGGTGGCGCGGACGGCCCGCGGGGGCGCTCATGGATGTGTTCGCGGGGCCGGGCTGACGGTCGGTCATGGCGGTCAGCCTAAAGATATCAACCGTCTTCTCATCGGATAACCCGCTTTTCCGGCGGAAAGTCGTTGATTCCGTGATGAGTCTCTACGCAGCCCGGCTCCCGGCTCCCCACCGGGGTGCTCGGCGTGCCCGGTCCGATCACCCGGTCCGACCGCCCGGGCGGCGCCCGGCCCGGCGAACCGGTCCGTGGAGGCCCCTCTCGGAACGGCCGCCGACACCGCGGCCCGTCCACCGCCGCCCCGGGCCCGGCGGCGCGCCGACCGGTGCCGACCGCGTACACCTGTTCCCCGGGATCGTGGCACGATGTGGCCACGGGGGCCGTGGGGGGTCCCGTACGGGGAGCGGGGGTTGCTGCGCCATGGGGTACACGGTTCCCACGGGTGCGCGAACGGCGCCGGACAAGGAGCGAGAGCGGCAGATGCCCATTTCGAGAACGGCCGGCGGGCCGGGCCGGGGACTCCTCCCGGCCGTCGCCGCCATCGGCGACGGCACAGGCACGACCGGCCACCGCGCGGGCCCGGCCCCGTACCCGGGAGGCCCTCGTGTCTGATCTCGTCCCCGGAGTCGCGGCGTCCCTGCTGGTCGGCGGAAAGATCTTCAGCCAGACGAACCTGGTCGGCGACGGGGAGCCCCGGCTGCACCCGGCCGTCCGGGAGTTCTTCGACGCCCTGCCCGTCGAGCTGCGCGAGCCCTTCATCGGCTACTGCGCCGAAACGGCGCTGGTCTCCGACCAGTTGTGGGGCCTCGACCAGGCCCGGACCGACGGTGGTACGACCACCCTCGCCGAGGCGGCCCCGCACTTCGCGGGCGCGGCGCTGGTCGCCCGCAAGATCCGGGCCGAAGGCGATCCCGAGCACGGTACCCCGGCCCCGGTCTGCCGCTCCTGCGGGGCGCTGCTGGACCGGCTCGGTATCGACGTCGTCGCATGACCGCCGGTGCGGAGAGCCTGGCCGCCGCCGGATGGTTCGAGGGCCGGGACGTCGGCGTCGAGGCCCAGTTGGCGGCGTTGAAGGCGGTGACGCTGGCGGAGCCGGTGGTCGGCGGGGCGGCCTGGGAGATGTTCCCCGCCGCGGACCGGGCGCTGCGCGAGTTCCACGGGCTGCGGCTGGCCCCGGCCGGACCGGGCCTCGACGTCGCCGGCACCGGCTGTGTGGTGGACCCGGTGGCGGCCCGGCACGCGCTGCGGCCGTTCGCCCGGCTCGGCCGGGCCACCGGCGCGCGGCTCTTCCCCTTCGGCCGGACCGACGCCGACGCGCCGCTCGCGGTCGACGAGGAGGGGCGGCTGTTCGCCGTCGACCACGGGGGCCGCTGGCAGCTCGGCGAGACCGTACGGGAGGGGCTGATCGCCCTGGCCGAGGGCCGGGCGCCGCACCGGGTGGCCGCCCGCAGCTGGACCTGGGACGCGCCGTCGGAGCCGGGGGTGACCCCGCTGCTCAACGCGGTCCGCGCGGCGCTGGTCGCCGTCTACGTACTCCATCACCGGGACGTGTTCAGCGCCCGTGAGCTGCGGCTCACCGTCACCCCGCTGCGGGGCGTCGGGGCACCCGTGATCGACGGGCGGGGCGTACCGCTGCCCGGCGGCTCCCTGACCGAGAGCGCGGAGCCGGTCACGGCGGCGATGACGGAGCTGATCGGCGCGGCGGGCACCACGGCGACCGGGGCCGAACTGCGGGTGACCGTGCCCGCGCCCGGGGACAGCCGCGCCCCTCGGTCGTCCGTGGTGGCCACGGTGCGAACCGGGCACGCCGCGGCGGCCCCCGGGGCGGTCGAGCTGTCGCTCGCGGCGGGCGCGGGCGCGTCCGTCGGCGGAGCCCGTACCGCCGTACTCGGCTGTGCCGACGATCTGACCCGGTACGCGGGCCCCGCCTCCGCCTGAACGACCCGTCCGGGGCCCGGGGCGTCCGGGCCCCGGTAGCGGCGCGCGAGGGGCTGCTGATCCGCCGCGCCGCCAATGGTGCGAACCATTGCCATCGCTTGGGCATACGCCGGGGGCACGTTCGGCACGCCCCTGGGCACACTGACTGCATCCGGGGTTTGAGCCGTTCGGGGGACGGCCAACGCCCCGTCCGGCGCGACTCCCGCACCGTCGAACGGCCGTATCCGGCCGGTCGGACGGCGCGCCGGACGGTCTTTCCGATACGTCCCTCCACGGTCCCGCTCCGATGGCGCGCGCCGCGCGCCGGCCCCGAACGCACCCAGTAGGCACATCCACTGAAGGAGAGTCATGTCCTCACGGAAGTTCCTGTCCGCGCTCGGTGCCGGAGCGATGGTGCTCGGCGGGCTCGGCGCCGTCGGCGCCCCCGCCGCGTCGGCCGCCCCGGCGTCGCCCGCGTCGGTCGTCCGCCCGCTGATCAGCTGCACCCCGGAGAACGTCGACGGCTATACGGGCCGCACCTCGTGCACCAACCTGGGCACGGTGTCGGCCTACCGCGTCCGGGTCACCTGCCGCCGGACCAACGGCACGCTCTTCACCGTCTACGGGGTGTGGAGAGTGGCCGGTTACTCGGTGGCGACCTGCTCGACCACCGGGGCGGCGACGGTCTGGAGCGTCGGTACGGACTACTGAGGCGGGCGGTACGCCGCACTTCCTCACCGCGCCGTGAGCCGCGAGCCGCGGGCCGGGTCCGCCCGGCCCGCGATCGCGGCTCCGGCGACCCGCCGCGGGGGACGTGTCCGGCGCCCCGGGCGCGATCCTGGTCTCCGCCATGCCGCCGGGCCCCTCCGGTTCCCGGCCCGGGGAATTCCTGTCGGACCGCGCCCGCGGGATTCTCCGTACGGCTCTTCCGGTCATACGAAAGGCCCCCTCGCGGAGGGGGCCTTCGCATGTTCAGTGCGTTACGGCGATTCGACGGCGGTCAGCACCACGGGGTGTCCGGGAGTACGTGGTCCGGATAGTCGACGTAGTAACTGGCCATCCAGCCGCTGAAACTGGGCCTGATGACATAGACCCAGTACGGGTTTCCGCCCACGGTCTGGCTGCCGCGCTTTTGACAGTACGCCTCGAACGGCTGGCCCGGGCTGACCCGGCCCCGGACGTTCGGGCAGTTCGCGACCGACGGCGAGTTGTTGCAGCGCGCGTAGTCGGCGTTGTTGTGGCGGACGTTCACATTGGTCGCCCAGGTCGTGAACGTGCGCTCGATACCGTCGCCCGCGGTCCGCACCACGGGACGGCCGTCCGGCGAGACGGCGTCCGTTGCGCCCGCGGGGGCGGTCGCGGTCAGTCCGGTCCCGAGTGCCAGAACCGCGGCGACGAGCATTGATCCGATTTTCATGAAATCCCCCGTCCGACCGGTGGCGTCTCCACCGCAACCGGACGGTCCCATAGTCCATGCCGAAGAACAGGGCCATGAAGGGACAACTCGGCCAAGGAATTCCCTCGGCGAATTCTAAGGGAATACAAGTGCAGTTGTTCGAAACAGATGCGATGAATCGAATCTGCGCAATAAATGCGGCCCTACGATATGACCGGAGGGGCGGTCCGCGCGCCCCGGCCCGGCGGCCCTTACCCGGCCCGTCGTCCCCCGTGTCCCGGGCGCCTCGTCCGTACCGGGCGCGCGGAACCGGGGACGGCGGCGCGGTGGCCGAAATCCATCCGGCCCGCCAGCCGCCACCCCCATGGGGGCGCAACTGCCACCAAGGGGATAATGCCCAGGTGAGCAGCGCCGTTCCCCTCCCGTCCGAGCAGATACCCGAGGGCGCCGCCGCATGGCGCTCGGCCGATGCCGGGAGGTGGTCGGCGGCCGGTCCCGGCCCCTGGACCCATCCCCTGCTCTCGGTTCTCGTCCTCGTCGCGGCCCTGGTGTGGTCCATCGCGAACAGCCCCGACGAACCCTGCACGGCGGCCCGGCCCTGCGGCATCTTCTGGGACGAACTGGCCGCCCTGGCGCTCGCCCTGCTCGCCGCGTTCTGGATCGTGCGCGCGCCCCGGATCGCCCTGGCACTGACCGCCGGATACACGGCCTGGAGCACGACGGCGGCCCTCGGCCTGCTGCGGCCGGCCCCGCACCCCCTCCGGATCGAACCGGACACTGCGTCCTCGTACCCGGCCGTCGCCGCCGCGGCCTTCGTGACGGCGACGCTGACGGCCCGGCTCGTCGCCGAACGCCGCCGTCGGTCCATCGTGGAGGCCGTCGCGGGGGCGGATCGGCATCCGCTGCCGCCGGACGTCCCCGACCCCCGGCGCGGACTGCTGCGCTCGGCGCTCGCCCCCGCACTGCTCGCCGCCACGGCCTTCGCGCTCTGGCAGTCGTCCCAGGAGGTCGACGCCTACGAGCGGCGGGCCTCGGCGGCAACCAGGGTGACCGCCGAGGTCGCCGCGGCCGACGCCGACCCGGACGACCTCGGCCGGCTGACGGCGATGGGCCCCGACGGCCGCCGGTACGCGCTGGACACCGCCTTCCCCGAGCACTACCCGGTCGGTTCCGAGGTGGAGCTGGTCGTGGACGGCGACTGGATCCGGCTGGTCTCCGAGCCGTACGACCTCTTCGACTGGGAGCTGACGGTCCTGCTGACCGCATTGCCGGGGCTGGCCCTGCTGACCGAGGGGCTGACCGGTCTGCGGCAGTTCCGGCGGCGGCAGCGGGACGCGTTCCCCGTCCTGCGGGTCCACGTCAGACCCGACCGGGACGGCCGCCGGATCCGGGTCTTCGCGGCCGACGACCGGGCCGCCGCCCGCCCGCTGTTCCTGCTCCGCCCCGGACGGCTGGAGTCCGTCGGAAGCGGCGGGCGACGGCTCACCGAAGGCCCGTCCTGGGAGGTCCGCGAGGGCCTCCTGTACGGCGTACCGCTGCCCGGCGCCGATACGGCCCTGGTGGCGACGGGCGCGTCGGGCGTCTTCTCGACGTACGCCGCCGGACCGTCGGCGTACGGCCCGGGCCTCACCCGGGAGCGGACCCGCCGCAACCGGCACATCGGACGCCCCGTGGCCGAGGTCGCGGCGGAGCTGGCCGCCGGACCCGTTCCGCCCGCCGAGCCCCGGATCTGGACCGCCGACCCGGTCTCCCGGGTGGTGGGCGGCTTCTTCCTGCTGATCTGCTCGGCGGGTTCCGTCCCCCGGCTCGTCTCGGAGCTGTCCCTCTCCTGGTTTCTGGCGCTGCTCGCCTTCCCGGTCTTCGCCACGCTCGCGGCGACCGCGCTCAACTGGCGGATCTCGGCGGGCCGTACCGGTGTCCGGCTGGCCGGGGCCTGGCGGGTCCACCAGGTCCCCTGGGACGAGATCGCCGGGATCCGGCACACCGACGACGGCGTCTACGTCGAGCGGACCACGGGCGACGAACTCCGGCTCGGCCCGGTGACGTTCGGGCCGCTCCAGAAACTCCTGGGCACCCCGTCGTCGGCCCGCCGCGCGGCGGACGAACTGCGGGCCCTGTGGCATCGGCCCGAGCTCCGTCCCGTACGCGACCCCGACGGCGACGGCCTCCGCCTCGGCCCGCCGCTCGTCCTGATCGGCACGGCCGTGATCGTCGTCCTCCGCGTGCTCTGACACCGGGCCCGGCCGCCGGGCTTGACCTTCCAGCCGCTCGAAGATCCATCATCGTCGTCATGACCGACAACGGCCCCATGGCACACCCCCGCACCCCCACCGACGCGACCACGGACGCGGACGCCGACGGAACACTGATGAGCATCGGCGCCTTCGGCCGCCGGGTGGGCCTGGCGCCCAGCGCCCTGCGGTTCTACGACGACTGCGGGGTGCTGCGTCCCGCGGCCGTGGACGAGTCCACCGGCTATCGGCGCTACTCGCCCCGGCAGGAGTCCCGGGCCGTGCTGATCCGCCGGCTGCGGTCCGCCGGACTGCCGCTCACGGACGCCCTGGTGGTCCTGGACGGCGACGATCCGGCGGCGGCCCGGAGCGTACTGGAGGAGCATGCCCGGCGGGCCTCCCGTACCGCCGCGGCGGCCCGGGATGCGGTCGGCGGCATTCTGCGGGAGCTGCCGGGGGCGGCACCCGGCGCCGGGGCCCGTACGACCGTCGGCGGCGCCGAGTTCGCGGGCGCCCTGCGCCAGGTGGCGCCCGCGATCGCCACCGGGGCCAGGGGCGAGGAGATCCCGGCCCTCGGCCGGATCCTGCTCGAACTGACCGGGGCCGAGCTACGGGTCGTCGCCACCGACCGCTACCGGATGGCGATCCGCACCCTGCGGCCGTACAGCGGAACCGGAGAGCCCGACGGCACCGGTGGATCCGACGGCACCGGCGGCACGCCCGTACGGCTGACGCTCGACGGCGGGCGGGCGAAGGAGATCGCCGCCTGGGCGCTGCGGCTGCCGACGGTCACGGTCTCGCCGAAGACCGGACTCTCCGGCGGGGACCGGGTCCTGCCGCTGCGTCCGGACCCGGACGGCGAGTACCCCGACTACCGCGCGGTCCTGGCCGCTCTCCCGCCCGTACGGCACCGGATCATCGCCGACCGCGACGCGCTGCGGACCGCCCTCACCGACCGCGACGCCAAGGGGTTCGTCGTGCTGCGCGCCGAGGGCGAGCGGCTGCTGCTCGTCCATCACCCGGCCGACACCTCAGGCCCCGGGGGCGGCGCGGAAGTCCCCGGCGGTACCGACGGCGCAACCGCGGCACCGGAAGGGACCGCGCCCGGCGGCCCGGCCGGTCAGGAGGTCCCGGCCGTGCACACGGGCGTGCCGCTGGCGGTCGCCTTCGACCCGGAGGTCCTGCTGCCCGCGGTGGCCGCCGGGGTCGGCCCCGACGTACTGCTGGAGATCTCGGCGGCCGACGGCCCGGTCGTGGTCCGCTCCGCCGACCAGGGCGATTTCACGACCCTGGTGATGCCCGTCCGGCTGCCCGGCTCGGCGGACGACGACTGAGCCGGGCCCGCACCCGCACGGCAGCGGGTACGGCTACCCGCGCCGGGGCCGGGCGGCGGTGTCCCGAGGGGTGGTCAGCTCCCCGCCGGGTACTTCGACAGCACCTTCCCGCGGTCGTCCGCGAGCAGATATCCCGTCTCCCGGTAGTCGTTCATCAGATAGACGCCCAGGCCGGGAGGGGTGCCGAATGTCTTGTTCGCCGGTTTCACCACCAGATAGCGGGTGGTGATCTCCTTCACCTTCAGCTCCTTCTCCGCCGTCCGGACGAGGCCCGGTACGACGTCCCAGTCGAACCGGCTCAGTGAGACCGGCCGGTTGCCGCCGGTCTCACTGCCCCGCAGAACGCCCTTCCCCAGGCCCCGTTCGTCATATGTGTACGAGTCGTAGCGGGTCTCGCTGCCCCCGACCGCGACCCGGAAGAACACGTACTGGGAATAGACGGTCATCCCGAACACCCGGTCGTGTCCCAGTTCCTCGCGGAGCGCCACGACGGACTCACGGATGCGTGCCGGAGTGAGATACGACGACGCGTTCTCGCCGGAGCCCTGGTCCGGGGACGGACCGCCCGTCCGCCCGGTCGCCTTGCCCGGGGCCGAGGAGCCCGGGGAGCCGGTCCCGGAGGATGTCGCGGCGGGCCGGCCGTCCGTGCCGTCGCCGTCCTCGGGCAGGGCGGACCACACCACGGTGGCCGTCACGGCGGCACTGAGCACGACGGCGCCGACCGCCAGCCGGGTCCGCAGCCAGGACCGCCGGGGAAAGGCCCGGGCCGCTCCGCCGTCCGCCGCACCCGGTCCGGACACGGGCACGGTGCCGGTGCCGGTGGATATCGGCTCCGCCGCGCGGCCGGGCGGCTCCGGCCCCGCGTCCGGCGCGGGCGTCGGCGGGGCGAGCGGATACGAGGTCGCGACCCCCGTCCCGTACGGCCCCGTCCCGTACGGCCCGGTGCCGTGCCGCCCCGTCCCGTTCCCGGCGGCGCCTTCCGTACCGGCGTACGCGGCGGGCTCCGCCGGAACGGTCCCGGCGGCCGGACCTCCGCCTCCGGCGACCTCCGCCAGCATCCGGTCGAGGGCTTCCCCGTCGGGCCGGTCGTCCGGCTCCTTCACCAGCACGGCCGTCAGCACACCGGTGAGCGGCCCGGCCCGCTCGGGCGGCGGTACGGACTCGTTGAGTACGGCCGCGAGGGTCGCCAGCGTCGTGCCCCGGCGCAGCGGATGGCGGCCCTCCACGGCGACGTAGAGCATCATCGCCAGCGACCACAGGTCCGACGCGGGCCCGCCGCGCTCGCCGGTGATGCGTTCGGGTGCCATGTAGTCGGGGGTGCCGATGATGGAGCCGGTAGCGGTGAGCACCGTCGACTCGCGGATGGCGGCGATCCCGAAGTCGGTGAGGACCGGGCGTCCGTCGGGCCGCAGCAGCACATTGGCGGGTTTGACGTCGCGGTGCTGGATTCCCGCCGCGTGGGCGGCGCCCAGGGCCGCCAGCACCTCCCGGCCGAGCCGGGCGGCCTCCGCCGGGTCCATCGTGCCCCGGGCCAGCCGGTCCGCCAGCGATCCGCCGGTGACCAGCTCCATCACCAGCCAGGGATAGGTGTCCTCGCCCCCGGCACCGCCGTCGCCGCCGTCGACGATGTGGTGGATGGTGACCACATTGGGGTGGTCGACCCGGGCGAGGGCCCTGGCCTCCCGCAGTACCCGGGCCCGTAGCGCGCGGGCGGCGTCCGGGTCGTACTCGGCGAGCGCCGGATCGGGGGGCCGGACCTCCTTCAGGGCCACCGCCCGGTCGAGCAGCAGATCGCGGGCGCGCCATACCGTGCCCATTCCGCCGCCGCCGAGCCGGGCCTCCAGGGCGAACCGGCCGTCGACGACCCGGGCGCCCGGCGCGGCCGAACCGCCGGGCCCGCCGGGCCCGTTTCCGCCGCCGGTGCCTGGGGCCGGTCCGCCGCCCGTTCTGTCATGGGTTCCGTGGTCGGCGGCGCCGTTCGCGCCGCCCTGTCCGCCGCTCATGGCGGGGAGCATACGAGAACCTTCCGACAGCCCGGACCGGACCGGCCCCGCGGTCGGCGCGAACGGGCCCGCCGGTCAGGGCTCGAAGTGTGCCAGGGCGGTGTCGAGCAGTTGCCGCTCCAGGGGGCTCTGTTCGGCGGAAGCGCAGGTCAGTACGGCGTAGATGGTGTCGTCGGTGGCCGTGAAGACCCGTTCGACGCACTCCCGCACACCGCCCGTCTCGGCGCTGTCGTAGGCGTAGACGAGTTCGGCGGCGTCGCCGGACGGGTTCTCCGGGCCGCCGCTGACCGGGCCGACGCTGCGTTCCTTGTAGTCGGCGGCCCGGCGGGCCAGGTCCTTGTTGGCGTAGTCGACGGCGTCGGCCGGGGTGTAGCCGGGTTCGGTGATCTCGAAGATCTGGACCAGGGCGGTGCCGTCGGACGAGGTGTAGAAGACGCTCGCGCCGACCGTCGTACGCGACCAGTCCTCGGGCACGGCGAGGGTGAAGCCCTCGGGGTCGGTGGTGACCCGGTAGCCGTCGGGGGCGGCGGCGGTGCCGGTCGACGCGCTGTCGGACGGGGACGGATCGGCCGAGGGCTCGTCGGACGGAAAGTACGGATCGTCGCTCGCCGAATCCGAAGGCGATGCCGACGGATCGGTGGTGCTCTCGCCGGACGAGGCGGCGGCCGAGGCGGACGGTCCCGCGGTCGGTTTCCCGTCCTCGTCACCGGGTCCCACGGTGAACCAGAGGGTGGCCGCGATCCCCACGGCGGCCACGGCGGCGGCGACGATCGCCACGACCGGGGCGCGCCGCCCGGGGTCGGGGGGTTCGCCGTCGTCGGCCTCCCCGCCGCCGATCCGGAACGAAAGCTCGGTGTCCGGCGCCGGGAGTCCGGGCGCGAACTCCGGGGGCGGGGGCACCAGACCCGACGGGCCCCCGTCCCCGCCCTCGGCCTCGCCCTTGGTGCCGTTTCCGGCCCCGTCGCCCGCGTCGTACCGTGGGTACGCCACCGGTTCGGGGCCGGGCTCCCAGCGCTGGCTGTCCGGGTTCCAGTGGCTCTCACCGGCCATCTCAGCCTCCGACGAGGGCGGTGACCAGTTGGGCCACGGCGACCCCGGAGCCGAGGGCGCCGACCCATTCACCGGCGGCGGCCAGCGATGTCCGCAGCCGTTCGAGCCGGGCGGGCCCGGCCGCGCCCGCCGAGCTGATCTCCTCCTCGGCCTCGACGAGTTCGGCGTCGAGTACCTCGATCGCCGGGGTGGGCACCAGCCGTTCCAGATCGGCGCGGAGGGTGCGGACCGCTTCCAGCAGTTCGAGCTGGACCGGGTCGCCGGTTCCGCTCGTGGTGTTGTTGACGGTGGACGCCCTGGCGTGGGTGCCGAACGCGAAGGCGCTGTTGTTCGCCGACCCGATGTGGACGGGCGGTACCGGGTCACCTGCGCCGCCCGCGGCGCGCTCCGGGTCCCCGCCGTGGTCAGTCGTCCTTGTCGCCATGCTCTGCCCCCTTGTTGAAGTTGGCGACTTTCGCCGTGCTGTTCTCGCCGAATCCGAAGGCGCTGTTGTTGGCGCTGTCGATGTAGACGCCTCCGCTGACATTGATGATCTTCTGTTCGAACTCCTCGGTCTGCCAGCCCGCGTCCCGCAGGGAGTACTTGACGCCCTCGGTGACCCGGTCCTGGATGCTGCGCAGATAGCGCACCACGTCCATCTGCTGGAACAGGGATCCGCCGCCCTCGGCGCCCAGTTCACGGACGGCGATCGCGGGACCCTCGGGCAGGGCCTCGGCATAGCCGCCGGTGTAGCCGTCCCAGCTCTCGACGGTCGTCCGGTAGACGGTCCCCACACTTGAGGTGAGACTCGCCGGGGTCCGGGCCACCGCCCAGGCGATCTTGCCGAGCACCCCGCCCGCCGTATAGCGGTGGGCGTCGCGCTCGGCGTCGCGGAAGGCGGACCGCACCGGCTGGAGCACATGCGGCGCGAACTCCAGCATCAGCATGCCGCCCTGGGTGTGCACCCGGACGAAGACGGTGACGACGATGTCCTCGTGCCAGCCGCCGACCCGGATCCGCAGGAAGTGCCGCCGGGCCTCGCCGCCCTCCTCGACGGCGGCCCGGTGATGGGCCTCGATGGCTTCGGGGTCGTAGGGCGCGCTCCTCCGGCCGGCGATCCCGTCGGCGGGCAGGAAGACGACCTCGTCGGTACGGAGCTCCCGGAGCCGGTCGCGTACCGCGTCGGCCGCGTCCGGCGAGTCATGGGGCGCGGGCACGGTCAATGCCTCGACCAGCGGCCGGACCCGTTCGATAACGGTGCGATTGTCCAGGGTATCGGGTTCACGCCCCTTGCGGGGCCGGAGTTCCACGGTGAGCGTCCACGGCTGGAACGCCTCACCCGCACCCCGGAACGGGCTCTCCATGTGGTACATGACCAGCGGCGCGTGCTGCTCCTCGCGGATCACCGCCAGCCGCAGCCGCCGGCCGGGAGAAGCGGACCGCTCGGCCGGGTCGTCGGCGGCCTGCGGAAAGCGGGCGGCCGAGAGCGGACCGGTCAGCAGCTGCGCCACCTGGGCCCGGCGCATTCCGACCAGGAAGACCAGGCCCGCGTAGAGGAAGACGGCCAGCAGGGCGTAGCCGTGGGGGCGTGCGCCGGCGTCGAAGAAGGAGAACAGATCGCCCAGCGACGCCGTACCGCTGTCGCCGGCCGACTCGCCCGAGCTGTCGGCATCGTCGTCCTCGAAGAATCCGCCGATCCCCCGGACCAGCAGCAGTACCAGCAGATAGGCCAGCAGCAGCCGGGCCGACCAGCGCAGCAGGGAGAGCACGGCCCGGCCCGCCGCCGGGGTCTTCCGGCCGGTGGAGTCAAGCCGGGCGATCAGGGCGAGGATCAGACTGGGGATCATCAGTACGAGGAACTGGCCGCCGGTCAGCGGGATCGCGACCACCCAGAGGGCGAGGATGCCGAGGGACCAGGCGAGTTCGCGGCGGCGGGCGTGATGGGCGTGGGCGAGGACCCGGGCCGCGTCGATCCCGAAGGAGGGCGCTGTGAAGCGCTCCTGGTGGACGCTCAACTCCTCGATGACCTCGGAGCGGAAGCGGTCGTCGGTATGGACTCCGGTGCAGAGATAGCGGCAGGCGTCGCTGGCTTCGGGCGCGACGGGTTCGCGTAATCGGCTCCCGCCCCGCTTCCCCGGCTCCGCACCTGCTGGGCCGGGCACCGCGATACGAGTCACAGTCGGCTCCGTTCTGGGTGGAGGTGCAGGATCGTATGACATGCACAACGCGTCAGGGGTGCCGTTGGACACTTTCGGCGGGGCGGACCCGGCCCACCTGCGGGGATGTCGTCGGCCCGCTGGGGCCGGGGGCCCGTTTGTCGGTACGGGTGGCTGCGCTTTCCGTCGTACGGCGGCCGGAGCCGGGCCGCCCGCCCGTCGAAGGGGCGGACGGCCCGGCTCCGTTCCGGTGGATCCCCCGGCCGGGGGATCCACCGATACGTTTCCGACAGGGACCTACCCGCCGGGCGGCTCCGGCTACCCGCCGCCGCGGTTCTCGCCGGGCGCGCCGGTCCGGTGCCGGGCGTGGCCTCGCCGGGTCAGGACGCCTCGACGCGGGAACGGGGTGCGGGCTCGTACCAGCCCCGGTCGTACCCGTGGTCGTGGTCGTGACCATGGTGGTGGCCGTGTCCCTGGCCGGACCCGTGGCCCCGGCCGGACCCGTGACCGTGCTTCTGGCCGTGGCCATGACCGTGGCCGCCGCCCTGGGCGTGGCCGTGACCGTGGCTCTGGGCGTGGCCGTGGTCCCCGCCGGGACCGGCGGGCCGAACGGGTTCCGCGGGCCCGGCGCCCCGGACCAGATCGGTGTCGCTGGTCAGCCGGACGCCGTCGGCCCGCTGGTAGCGGTCGGAGCAGAAGGACCAGTCGAGGTTGCCGCGCATCCATGCCTCCATGCCGTCCGCGTACGACTCGACGGCGTGCCGCTCGCCGCGGGTGAGGCCGAGCCACTGGCCGGAGAGCACCCTCAGCTCCTCCCGGGCCTGCCGGAACTCGTCGACCCAGCGCCCCACCCGCTGGTAGACGGCGTCGATGGCCTCCTGGAGGCCGCAGCCGCGCTCCCGGGCGAGGACGAGGACCCCGTTGGTGGTCTCGCCCGCGACGAGTTCCTTGCGCAGGGACACGATGTCATTGACCCAGACGACCACGTCGGACGCCCGGTTGAACATGGTCTGGAACTGGTCCGACTCGTGCAGCAGTGGCGGGATCTCCCGGTCGGACGCCACCTCCAGCAGATCGAGGGACGGGGTGATCCCGCCGGAGGCGCGGCGGAGCTGGGTATAGCCGAGCAGCCCGGGGGTGTGGTGGTGGCGGCGGTTGAGGGACTCGTATTTGAAAGCGGCGAGGAAATGGGTCATATGGAGGGTGAAGCGCATTCGCCAGGCCGCGCTCCGGTCGCGGGCGAGGTCGTGCCAGACCCGGGCCAGTATCGCGTCGAGCCGGCTGGCTGTGGTCGCGGGCAGGGTGGCGTCGGGGGTCAGCAGTCGCAGGATGCGGAAGGCGGACGAGTCGTGGTCGATGGTCCCCTCGGGCTGTCGGTCATGACAGTCGTCGATGACGAACGCCCAGGTGAACCAGCCCGCGACGGCTTCGGCGCGATGCAGGCCCATGGCGGGGTAGGAGCGGGCGATCAGGGTACCGAGATGGCTGCGGGCGAGCCGGTCGCGGGCGGCCGGGCTGTCGAGCAGATCGTAGGAGTCGGCCCAGTTCATCACCGCGGTCTCCAGCTGGTCGTGCCAGGGGGAGACATGGGGTTCGAGGGTGAGCAGGGGGTGGCCGGGCGCGGGCCACAGTTCGAGCAGGGCGCCGGTGGCGGGGTCGGCGGCGCGGGTGGGGTCGTCCCCGGGGCCCGAGCGGGCGGCCGGGTCGGCGTCGGCCGTCATGCGTCGGGTGGTCACCGGGTCCGCCGGATGCGGAGCGGGCTGGTACGAGCCGGGCTGGTACGAGGCGGAGTGCCGTGGCCCGGAGTGCGCCCCGGCCTGCGACGGGCCCGGCTGCTGCGGCGCGGACTGCTGCGGGGCTGCCGGACACCCGCCCGGCTGGTACGCGGCCGGCTCGGGCCCGGCCGGCTGCTGCGGCGCGGACCGGGGGCGGGTGCCCCCGGTCGCGGTGAGTGAAGTGGTGGTCATGCGCGGGCCTCCGTCGTCATCGGCAGCGGACCGGTGGTCAGTTCGGCCTTGGCCACCGGCCGGATCCGGTGGCCGGGCAGGGGGCGCAGCCGCCAGGCGGCCGTGATCGAGGCGAGGGCGAGGGTGACCTCGTGGTTGGCGAGCACGTCGCCGAGGCACTTGCGGCTGCCGCCGCCGAAGGTGACATTGGCGTTCCGGGGCAGTCGGCAGGCGTTCTCGGGGAGCCAGCGGTCGGGGTCGAAGCGTTCGGGGTCGGCGAAGACCGCCGGGTCGCGGTGGAGGGCGTAGGGGCTGAAGAGGATGCTGGATCCGGCGGGTACGGGGTGTCCGGCGAGCCGGGTGTCGGTGACGGCCCGCCGGGTGATGAACCAGACCGGCGGGTAGAGCCGGAGGGCTTCGGCGACGACCCGCTGGGTGTACGGCAGGGCGGGGAGGTCTTCGAGCCGGGCGGGGCGTCCGGCGAGGACGAGGTCGACCTCGCGCAGCAGCCGGCTCTCCACGTCGGGGTTCTCGGCCAGCAGATGGAGCGCCCAGGTGAGGCCGGAGGCGGGGGTCTCGACTCCGGCCGCGAGTACGGTCATCAGTTCGTCGCGGATCTCGGCGTCGGTGAGGCCGAGGCCGGTGCGCTCGTCGCGGGCGTTCAGCAGGACGGTGAGGATGTCGTCGCGTTCGGTGGAGTCGGCGCGGTAGGCGGCGAGCATCCGGGCGATCACGTCGTCGAGCCGCCGCAGGGCCTGTCCGAAGCGGATGTTGGCGACCGTGGGCAGGGCGTGCAGCAACGGGAAGGGGATGATCATCCGCCGGTAGACGCCCTTCCAGACGATGGGGAAGGAGCGTTGCACCTCGGCGACGGCGTCGGCGGCGATATCGGCGGAGAACATCATCCGGGCGGTGACCCGGGTGGTGAGCCGGCTCATCTCGGTCCCGGCGTCGACCAGGCCGCCCGGCCGCCAGGTGCGGGCGAGCGCGGCGGCCTCGTCCTCCATCACCCTGCCGTAGCGGGTGAGCCGGTCGCGCTGGAAGGCGGGCTGGATGAAGCGGCGCTGCCGCCGGTGGGAGGCGGCGGGGCAGGTGCCGACGCCGTCGCCGAGGAGCAGCTTCATCGTGTCGATGAACTCGCCGCCCTTGTCGAACGTCCTGGGGTTGTGCAGTACTTCCTGGACCACGTCGTGGGTGCAGGCGAGATAGGCCGTGGCGGGGCCGATGCGCAGCTGGACCAGATCGCCCTCGTGACGCAGTCCTGGCAGGAAGTCGAGGGGCTGGCGGAAGAGCTGGAGGGCGTTGCCCAGGACGGGCAGACCCCCCGGGGCGCGGCCGAGGCGGTAGGAACGCTCGGGCGCGATCATTGTCGTGCTCACGTGAAGAACCCTTACTGCGGGGACGGCAGGACATACCTGTCGCCTGGTCGTGATCAAAGCCGGATTCGTCGCGCGTACCTACGCCCTCGCACCGGAGCGGGTTCGCCGCCCACTGGCCCGCCGCTGATCCGGACTCCGTCGTCCGGACCGCCTTTCAACCTGACGCAGTGACGGCAGGGACGAGCGGGCGTACGGGCGAGATACGCAAAGTACGCATACGGATTGAATCACCGAGTCCATCCGAAGTGCCATGTGCCACTCCGACTCGCCGGAGTGATATGAGGGACCACTCGAAAGCATTTCCGTACCGGAATGGCTGTTTCCGGTAGGAGTCGGGCCGGACGGCCGCCGAGGGTTGTGGGCGACGGCCGTCCGGCTCTCAGCTCACCGCCGGGCGTGGGCAGTTGCGCCCGGGGAGCCGCCGCCCCGGGAATCCGGCGACGGCAGGGTGGCCGTCACCGTGAGTCCGCCTCCGGCCCTGGGTTCGGCGCTGACGTCGCCGTGGTGCGTCCGGGCCACCGCCCGCACGATGGAGAGCCCGAGACCACTGCCGCGCGCCGAGCCCACCCGGTCGGTGAGCCGCCGGAACGGCTCGAAGAGCACCGGGATCTCATGGGCGTCGATCGACGCGCCGGTGTTGGTGACGGAGATGAACGCACCGAGCGGTCCGGTGCCCGTACTGATCCGGAGCAGCCCATCCGCCACGTTGTACTTGACTGCGTTGTCGACCAGATTGCGGACCAGTTGTTCCAGCAGTACGGGATCGCCCAGGGCGGGCGCGGCCCGGAGCACGGCCTCCACCCGGAGCCGCCGGCGCTCCGCGTCGGCCGCCGTATGGGTGAGCACGGCCCCGGCGACCGCCGCGAGATCGACGGGATGCCGTTCGGCGGGCGCGCTCTCCGCCCGGGCCAGGGTGAGCAGCGAGTCGATCAGCCGCTCGTGGCGCTCGTTGACCGCGAGCAGGTTCTCGCCCAGCCTGCGGACCTCCTGCGGCGCGTCCCGGCGGGCCACGGCGACCTCCACCAGGGTCCGGCCCACCGCCAGCGGGGTCTTCAGCTCATGGGCGGCGTTGGCGATGAACCGGTCCTGGCCCGCGAACGCCTGGTCCAGCCGGTCCAGCATGCTGTCGAAGGAGTCCGCGAGCCGTTTCACCTCGCCCGGCGGTCCGTCGAGGTCGATCCGCTGATGCAGCGTACGGCCCGCGATCCGTTCGGCGGTGGAGGTGATCCGGTTCAGCGGGCGCAGCAGCCGCCCGGCGACCAGCCAGCCCGCGGTGGTCGCGACCACCCCGACACCGAGCACCGTGAGTCCGCCCTTGGCCATCAGATTGGTGCGCATGGTGGCGAGGACGTGCTCCCGGGACGCCGGATCGATCCGTACCTCCGGCGTGCCCGCCGCGTCGCCCCGGGCCGGCGGTCCGGTGGACGGCCGGTTCTCCGGGGTCGTCGTCGGGCCGGGGGCCGCGACGTCGGGCCAGGGCGAGTCCGGGTCGGGGAAGAAGACCCGGCCGCCGCTGGGGCCTTCCGTCTGCTCCGGCGACGGGTTCGCCGACGGCGGGGCCGAGCGGACCGTGTCGAACGGCAGGGAGAGGGTGTACCGCATGCTGTTCCCGACGAGGATCAGCGCCCCGCCGAAGATCGCCGCCCCCGCCACGAAGAACAGCAGACCGAAGACGACCGTGAGACGGACCCGCAGGCCGCCGCCGAGCGCGCGCCGGATCATCGGATCCGGTAACCGACGCCGGTCAGCGTCTCGATCACCGGTTCCCCGCCGAGTTTCCGGCGCAGGGACCGCATGGTGACCCGTACCACCGTGGTGAACGGGTCCACGTTCTGGTCCCAGGCCCGTTCCAGCAGCGACTCCGCCGAGACCGGCGCGCCGTCCGCGCGCAACAGCTCCTCCAGTACCGCGAACTCCTTCCGGGACAGGGCGATGTACCGGCCGTCCCGGGTCGTCTGCCGGAGATGCGGATCCAGCCGGATGCCCGCCCGCTCCAGGACCGGTGGCACGGCGGGCCGCGAGCGGCGGCCGAGCGCCCGGATCCGGGCGACGAGTTCGGCGAAGGCGAACGGCTTCGTCAGATAGTCGTCGGCGCCCAGACCGAGCCCGGCGACCCGCTCGGCGACAGTCGTGGAGACGGTGAGCATCAGGACCCGTACCTCCGCGCCCGCGGCGACCGTACGGCGCAGCACCTCGTCACCGTGGACCAGCGGCAGATCCCGGTCGAGGACCATCACGTCGTACGCGTACACCGCCAGGTTCTCCAGCGCCGCCTCGCCGTCGTGGACCACGTCCACCGCGAGCCCCTCGTCGCGCAGCCCCTCGGCCATCGCCTCCGCGAGCATCTCCTCGTCCTCGACCACCAGCACCCGCATACGCTTCCACCGCTCCTCGCCACGTTCGAACTGGCTCAAGTATCCGCGTCCGATGTGAAGACAATGTGAGCGGATATGCTCACCGTGATCGCACGCGTCTTCGGGTCAACTGAGAGTGGGCCGCGTCCGTCGCAGGACACCGCCCGCCCGGACCCGGACACGGTCGTACGCACCGTCCCTCCCGTCCCGGCCGCGGGACCACCCCCGTCCCCCGGACCGGCACGCCCCGGGCGGGCCCGCGCACGGACGCGACCCGGCTCCGAACGTCCCCGACGAAGGCTGAACTCCCATGGCTGACCGGCTCCCCACCGCACCCCGCCCGAGGAGCCGACGGTCCCGCCGCACGGCACCCCCGGCCGGTGCGCAAAGACCCGGATCCCGCCGGGCCGGGCGCCGCCGCCGCTCCCCCGCCGCCACCGCCGTACGCGTCCTGCTGCTGCTCCTCTGTACGGCCGCCGCCGGATGGGCCGGACTGCAACTGGTCCCCAGCGGCGGAACGGAGACCTCGGCGAAACGGTCCCCGTCACCACAGGACGGGACGACGCCCGGCCCCGGCACGTCCGCCGCCCCGCCGAAGCGCGCGGCACCCGCCTCCGAACCCCCGTCCCGGGGCAAGGACCGGCCGCCCGCCCGCCCCCGCTACCAGGAGAACGGCCCCGGTACATACACCTGGGCCCGGGGCTCCGGCGAGCGCGCCGGAACCAAGGGACGGCTCATCCGCTACGGCGTCAAGGTGGAAGACGGCACCGGCCTCGACGCCGACGAAACGGCCGCCGAGATCCACGGCATCCTGGCCGACCCCCGGGGCTGGACCCGGCAGGGCGCCGCGTCCTTCCAGCGGGTCGACTCACCGCCGTACGACATGCTCGTCCACGTCGTCTCCCCCGGCACCACCGACGAACTCTGCGGCGCCTGGGGCCTCGACACCGGCGGCCAGGTCAACTGCGCCAACGCGCCGCACCTGGTGGTGAACGTCCGCCGCTGGATCGAACTCAGCGACCAGTACCCCGACCGCCCCGAGGACTACCACGCCCTGATCATCAACCACGAGGCCGGCCACGTCCTGGGCCACGGCCACCGCACCTGCCCCGGCCCGGGCCGCCCGGCCCCGGCGATGATGCAACAGATCAAGGGGTTGAAGGGCTGTGTGGCCAACCCCTGGGTGTACGACGCCGAGGGCGAGTTGATCGACGGACCACGGGTGCCGTGACCCCGGGTACGCGAGCCGTATTTACGGCAGCTTCCACCGGCCTTCCTGATCGCTGTAGCCGCCGCCCATGAGAACGGTGGCGATCTTCGACGTCTCGGGAGCTTCGAAGACGAGCCAGCCGAGGGTCTTCTCGCCGGGACCAAGGGTGGTGCCGAAGGCCATCCGGGGCCCGGCTTTGACTTCGCCGACGACGCTGTCGAACCGCCGGCCGTCCGAGTCGGCGATCTCCATGCCGATGATGGCGGCACCGTCGTAGAGAGCGGGGCCGGTGTTGACGATCTCGAATTCGTAGGCGATCCAGCGCTTGCCGGAGCCCGGGCCGGAGAAAGAAGTCTTCGGCACGGCGGGGTCGGAGACCTTTTTCAGGGTGGCGGCGATCTGTTCGCCGTCGTTGTAGCCCTTGAGGGTGACGGTGTCGCCGATACCCGCGGCCTTCGGGGCCAGCGGGGGCGTGCTGGGGGCCGGGGTTTCGACGGTGGTCTTGATCGCCGGCTTGGCGGTGGCTTCGGGGTCGTCGCCGGAGCAGGCGGTGAGGCCGAGGCCGAGTGCGACGACGAGGATCGTGTGAGTGGTGGTGCGGCGCATGGTCCCCCCTGGAACGTTGCTGCGGTGAGAGCAGTTCATCGTCGCGTCGCAAGTGATCAGCGGGGGCGATGTGTCTGGACTGTTATCCGCGCATGCCCGGCACGCGGCGTTCCGGGTCCCTACACCCGGTTGCGCAGGGACCTGTCCGGCGCGTTCTTGTAGGCGGCTTCCAGTTCCGCCACGGTCAGGACATCCTCGGGGGCCGGGTGGTAGACGCGGAGCGGCTTCCCGAGGGCGGAGATGGTCATCGTGTACGGATTCTTGCCACCGATCACCTGGATCCTCCGGAGTGTCGGCTCGGGACCGGTGGTCACGGTGAACTCGATCGTCGTGTCCTTCTCGGAAGAGGAAAGCACCAGGAGCTGTTGGCCGTCCTCGGTGATCGTCCTCTGGGTGTCGGACTCGGATTCGGAGTCGCCGGTCGGCCTCTTGGCCACGAACTCGCGCATTTCGGTTCGGATGTCGCACGCGCGGGTCATCGTCCGTACGTACTTCGTCGGGCGGTCGGGGCTCTCCACCCAGCGGTCCGCGAAGAGTCCGACATCGAACTCCCGCTGCTCGGGGCTGATTCCCTCGACGCTCCTGACCCGCGCCTCGTTCATCTTCATGTAGTGCGCGCCGTCGCCGGTTCTCATGACGACGGTGGAGAGTCCGGGATCGACGTTGATCTCCAGCAGACATTCCTTGCCCCGGCCCGTCCGGACCACGAGGCGCCCCTGCTGCTTTCGCGGGGGCAGGAGCCAGTCCAAGGTCACCGAGGGGGCGTCGAGGAACGCCCGAATCGCTGATTCCGCGGCCCTGATCGACGCCTTGTCGGCGAGCTGCGGAGTGGCCTTCTCCTTCGGCTTCGCGGTGTTCTCGGGCCGTGCCGTCGCGGTGGTCTCCGCGCCGCCGCCCTGGTCGACGGGCATGCCTCCGTTCCCACAGGCCGCCGTCCCGAGGGCGAGCAGGGCGAGGGCGACGGCGAGTCCACGAGGCGCGGTGCGGGATCTGACGGGCATGGCGGTACGGCTCCGGGCGGTTCAAAGGCGGTACGGGGGGCGAGTGGCCGGTCAACAGGGCCCGTCGTGGGGTCCGGGCGGAGTGCGGCTGGTGGCGATCTTCGCACTTCGACGGGCTTCATGCCCACCTCAAGGGATGATCGGGGTCCGTGCCGAGCCCTGGAGGGGATCTTCATATGGCCTGGTCCGAGCGGATCGTGGACCGTGACGGCGTACGGCTCGTCTGCCGGGACGGCGGCGGGACGGGGAGACCGGTGATCCTGTTGCACGGGCTCGCGGGGCAGAGCCGTGAGTGGGACGCCACCGCCCGGCTGTTGCGGGCCCGCCATCGGGTCGTCGCGGTCGATCAGCGGGGGCACGGCGCGAGTGAGCGGCGGCCCGAGGACGTGTCCCGGGCGGCGTACGTCGCCGATGTCGTCGCCGTCGCCGGGCGGCTGGGGCTTGAGGACGCCGTGGTGATCGGGCAGTCCCTGGGCGGGCACACCGCGATGCTGACCGCCGCCGCGCGTCCCGGGCTGGTCGGGGCGCTCGTGCTGGTCGAGGCCGGGCCCGGGTCCGGGGATCCCGAGGTGCCGGACGAGGTCGGCGGGTGGCTGGACTCGTGGCCGGTGCCGTTCACCTCGCGGGAGGCCGCCGTCGGTTTCCTCGGGGGCGGTGCCGTGGGCGAGGGATGGGCGGGCGGACTGGAGGAGCGCGACGGCGGCTGGTGGCCCCGGTTCGACCGGGATGTGATGGTCCGCTCGCTCGCGGAGGGCGCCCGGCGGACGTTCTGGGAGGAGTGGGAGCGCGTCTCCTGCCCCACCCTGCTGGTGCTGGGGCAGTCCGGGTTCGTACCGCCGGCCGAGGTCGACGGGATGCTGCGGCGACGGCCCGGCACGGTGGCCGTGAGTGTGCCCGGGACCGGGCACGATCTGCATCTGGAGCGGCCGGACGCGCTGTTCGCGGTGGTGGCGGGGTTCCTGGACCGGCTCGGCTGACCCGCGGACGCCGACAGGGCCCCGGGCCGTCAGCGCCGCGCGTACGACCGGACGACCTCCGCCCACGCCCGGGCCGTTCGCGGCCAGACCTCGCGCAGTTCGGGCTCGGCCGCGCGGACCGAGGCGACGGCCGCCGCCGGGTCGGCTCCGGCTCTGGCGGCGGCCGGGCCGTCCGAGCGGGCCCAGTCGGCGACGGCGGCGCCGAGTACCTCGGGATGGAACTGGACTCCCCAGGCCCTCGGTCCGACCCGGAACGCCTGGTGGACGCAGTCGGCGCCGGTGAGCAGCGGTACGGCGCCGGGCGGGAGTTCGGCGATCTCGTCCCAGTGCCACTGGGCGGCGGGCGCGCCGTCGGGTACGGAGCCGAAGACCGGGTCCCCGTCGGCGGCGGGCAGTCGGCGCAGCGGTACGGCACCGATCTCGGGGCCCCGCGGGCGGACCCGGACCGAGCCGCCGAGCGCGAGGGCCGTCAACTGGCCGCCGAGGCAGATCCCGAGGAGCGGGACCCCGGTGCCGACCGCCTCCCGGACGAGCGCGCGGACGGCGGGCAGCCAGGGCGCGGTCTCGTCGTCCCCGGCGCCGGGCGCGCCGCCGAGGACGAGCAGGCCCGCGTATCCGGTGAGGGTCGCGGGGAGGGCTTCCCCGCGCCAGGGGTGGACGAGATGCGGTACGAGGCCCGCCGCGTCCGTCTCCGCGCCGACCAGTCCGGGGCCGGTGCCGTCCTCGTGCTGGATCACCAGGATCCGGGGTGCGTCCGGGTGCGTGGTCACCGTGGTCCGCCTTTGCTCGTCCGTTGCTCGTCCGGGGGCCACCGGTCGGAACGGCCCCTGGGCCAAAACCTTTTGAGCGGTGAGAGTGGCCAATATGCTCGGCCAAAAGGTTTTGGCAGTCAAGGGATGGCCGAAGATTGGGTGCGCACCGCACCGCCGCGCCGTCCCGCGCACACCACCGAGGACGCCCCGGACCCTGAGGAGGGCATGAGCGATGGCCGGACCGGCCCGACCGCAGCACGCTCCCGAGACCACCCGGTCGATCGGGATCAAGGACGTCGCACGGGCCGCCGGGCTCTCCATCACCACCGTCTCGCACGCCCTCAACGGCAAGGGCAAGGTGAACGCCCGGACCCGGGAACGGATCCGGGAGATCGCCGACGACCTGGGGTACCGGCCCAACCCGGCGGCCCAGGTCCTGCTCAGCGGCCGGACCGGGGTCGTGGGTCTGGCCGCCGGACACCAGAGCGCCGAGGCGTGGGAGCGCACCTACCGGCCGTACTACGCCTCCCTCACCGCCGGGGCCACCGTCGAGGCGGTGGACCGCGATTACGCCCTGGTCGTCGTCCCGGCCAGACCGGGCAGCGATCTGTGGACCCGGATCCCGATGGACGGACTGATCGTGGTCGACCCGGTCGCGGGCGATCCGGTGATCGCGGAGGCGGTACGGCGCGGCCTGGCCCTGGTGACCGACGGCCGCCCGCTCGATCCGGAGCACGCCCGGATCCCCTATGTCAGCGGCGACATGTCGGCCGGGGTACCGCTGGCCCTGGACCATCTGCACGGCCGCGGGGTACGCAGGACCGGGCTGCTGACCGGCCCCGAGCTGGACTCGTACACCCTGGACAGCGAGCGGGCCTACGCCCGTTGGTGCGCGGACCGGGGCGTGGCCGGGCGGGTGGAGCGGATCGCTCCGGGCGAGTCCGCCCGGGACGCGGCCCGCAGACTGCTGGCGCCGTCCGGCGGGCGGCCGGACGGCGTCCACGCCCTCAACGAGACCTACGGCGAGGCGCTGCTGGCCGTCGCGGCCGAGTCGGGTCTCTCCGTCCCCGGCGACCTCCAGATCACGGCGGCGGGCGACCCCGGTACCGGCGCCCGGCCGCCGCTCACCCTGCTCGATCTCGCGCCGCGCCGGATCGGCGCGCTCTGCGCGGGGCTGCTGATCGATCTCCTCGACGGCCGCGCGCCGCGACCGGTCTCCGTTCCGTGCGCGCTGGTGCCGGGCGCCTCGACCCGCCGCTGAGCCCGAATGCGTGATGCCGGGGCCGGTCGTCCGCGATCAGGTCGCGGTCATCCCGCCTGCGGCCGGGGCGGTACGGTCCGCAGCCGGGCGGCCAGGGCGCGGTTGCGGGCCCGGGAGGCCAGCCGCTCCCGGGCCTAGGCGAGCACCCCGGCCACGGCTTCCGCTCCGGCGTCGAACGCCGCCGGGGAGAAGCGGTCGCTGATCCCGGCGTGCCGTTCCCATGCGTCCTGCCAGAACTCCACCGTCCAGCCCGGCCACAGCTCCGGTACCTCGTAAGCCCGCGGCGTGGAGAACAGGGACCACCAGCCCAGACGGCGGCGTTCCGGGTCGAGATGGATACCGGCGTTGACATGCAGTCGGCAGTGGCCGTGTCCGGGGGCGTCCGCCAGCCGGCCGAGCAGCGCGGCGCCCTCGACGACGGGGTGGTCGAAGCCGTCGGATGCGATATGGCAGCGGCCGGTGGCGACCGTGATCACCACACCGCCCGGGTCGGGCCCGGCCAGGTCCTCGTCACCGGGGGCGAGGAACGGGGCCGGAGTCAGAGCCGTATCGCGGCAGCGGACGTACTCCGGATCCAGTCCTGCGTACGCCCGCAGTTCGGCCGGGCCGTCGTACAGCCAGCGGACCTCCCAGCCCGGCCACGCGGCCCGGATCAGCCCGAACACCGCCGCGCGGTGGCGCAGCTCGGTGCCGGGTCCCTCCCAGGCGAAGAACAGCAGCACCTTCCGGCCGAGGTCGAGCAGGACCCCGCCCTGGGCCATGACGTCGTCCAGCCACCAGCCGTCCCGGCGGAGTCCGGGCAGCATCGCGAGCACCCGCGTCGGCCCTTCCAGCAGGTCGAGATCGATTCCGGCCGCCCAGCCGGTCCGGTACAGCTCGTGCGCGCCGTTCTCGCGGACCACGACGATGTTGGCTCTGTCTCCCATCACGTCAGGATGACCCGGTAGGAGGCTGTCGGTCATCTGTTTACGGCGGCACGGTCCAGAGCCGCCGGAACGTCCCGTACCGGGGCCGGTATCGCGGGCACACGCCAGGGGAATATTCCGGTTCGTCCGCCCGGGGGCCGTTCGAGGGATGGCTGTAGGCCACGTTCGCGTACATCTGCCGTAGGCCGTGCGGGAGATTTCGCCACCCGACGGCGTTTCCCTTGCGTCGGGACGCCGCCGCGGACTATGCCAGCCTCAGAAGAACGGGGGAGACACATGCCCAACGAGGAACGAGAACTGCCGCGATGCCCCGATGCCCGACACGGCATGTCGACCGGGGCGGGCGCCGGTATCCAGCGGCGGCTGGAGATGCTGGTACGGGACTTCCGCAGCAGCCGTCCGCCGATGCCCGTGGTCGTTCTCCATACCGAGATCGAGGACGCCCCGGACCGGCCCGCCACCGACCCGGACGGCCCGGACCCGGCTACGAATCCGGCACCGGTACCGACGCCCGGGGAACAAGTCGTCCGTCTGATCGAGGAGTTGTACACGGGCCATGACGCCCACGGCTCCCGCTGCGCCGTGGCCCCCGACGCGCGGCCGGAGCCGACCGAGGTCCGGCGGGCCGCCGGGCTGGTACGGGATCTCGGGGATCCCCGGCGGTGGGACGGGCGGCGGGCCTTCTACCGCCGCTATTCCTTCCCCCGGGTCCGGCTGGTCCGGGCCATCGAGGAGGCGGTCGGCGAACTCGATCCGGACTGGCCCCGGATGCCCGCGTCGACGGGGTTCACCTCCGGGCTGCCGGATCCCGCGCAGAGCCTGCTCGACCAGTTGGCCCGGCAGCGCTGGCGGCCCGGGGGCTCGTCCCGGTGGAGCGACCGGCTGCGGCTCTTCGATATGGCGCACATCCTGCCGGTGAGCCTGGTCGCGGTGGTCGGCGCGCTGATCGCCCGCGCCCCGTGGGGCGTCGCCGTCGGCTCCGGTGCCGGATTTCTGCTCTTCCTGGTGCTGCTCGACAACGTTCTCCCCGGCCGGGCGCCGCTGTTCCTGTGGTTGCGACGGGAGAGCCGCTGGTTCCTGACCACGACCTTCCTCCGTGCCGCCTCGCCCGGCCAGCCGACGGACTTCTCCCTGGTCCGGCCCCTGCACTCCTGGAACGCCATCGCGGCCCGGGCGCACGAGGTCGCGGAGGCGCTGAAGACGGGTGACGACTTCCAGCTCCAGTTGTACGTGCTGGCGCTCTGCGAGGATCTGCGGGACAACCACCGCCGCTGGAGCTGGGACCTGCGCGGCTTCAAACGCCCCCGCCCACCGGTGCTGTTCATCCCGAAGGCGACCGCCGAGAACGGCGGCATCGAACTCGTCAAAGCCGTCAGCGACGTCCGCAGCCGCCGCAGCGAACTCGACCCCCTCCTGATCGTCGCCGCCGTACAACCCACCGACGTGGCCCGGCTGCAGCGCAGCGTCGTCCAGGACGCCGACACCTCCGCCTGGACTTGGTACCAGGAATGGGGCCGCAACCTGAGGGCCGGACAGTCCCCCAGCCGCGCCCTCGCCGAACTCCCCTGGGTGATCAAAGTCCCCATCCGCCCCGACCGGCTCACCACCCGCGACGACGGACGCCGCGACTGCGTCCGCGCCACCGCCCGCCCCACCGCCGCCCGGATCCTCTGGTCCGTCCACGCCCTGATCGTGATCACGGCACTCCTCGCGGGCGCGGTCGCGTTCCGCGCCCACGAACTCGCGGACCGGCACTGTTCCAGTTCGCCGCTCTCCGCCAATCGCGACACCCGGCTGCTGAAGGCGGACAAGTCGGCCGATCCCGAGTGCGTCGGTATCGCCACCGGCGACGTCCGATTCTCCGACTGGCTGAAACCCGGTGACGATTCCGGCACGTCGGCCAAGGTCCCCTGGACGCTGGCGGAGCTGGAGAAGAAGATCGAGCGGGAGAACGCGGGGATCCTCCGCAGCAAGAAGGCCAAATACGTCACCGTCGTCTACGCGGGCCCCCTCGGTTCCGCCTCACCGGAGAACGCGTCGCCCGTCAAGGGCATCGAGGAACTGGCGGGCGTCCATCTCGCCCAGGCCGCGATCAACAAGGCCGGTTCCCCCCGGCTCCGCGTGCTGATCGCCAATGGCGGCGCGGATATGCGTCACCAGGTGGCCATGGCCGAGTCGATCGCCCGCTACGCCCGTCGTGATCCCACGCTCGTCGGGGTCGTCGGCGCCGGGCGCAATCTCACCACCAGCAAGGATGTCGCGACCGTTCTCGGTGACGCCGAATTGCCGGTGATCTCCGGTACCAATTCCTCGACCGAGCTGCCGATGAAGCACGCCAACTGGTTCAGTCTGGCCGCACCCGACGCCTGGCAGGCCGATCAGCTCGAACTGATCGCCCGTCAGCTACGGGTCCCGAAGGCCGAGCAGCACGCGCTCGTCCTGGCCCGTGACACCAAGAGGACCAAGGACGAGTACACCAACCAGCAGGCCCGCTTCGGGGCCGGGATGCTGAAGGACCTGAGGTACAAGGTGACCGGCCCGGTCCTGTACACCGTTCAGGACAACCGGGCCGAACTGCAGGGCCCGACCGAGGCGTTCTGCCGGGGGACCAGGGTCCCGTCGGTGATCTACTTCGCGGGGCGGGCCGAGGACATCAATCCACTGATGCAGCAGCTCGGCTCCGAACGGGGCTGCGACAACCGCAATATCTCCATCCTGACCGGCGACGATCTCTCCAAGGCCGACTTCACCCCGCAGGGCAACCAGCAGATGCCGGCCGATGTGACGCTCTACTACGCCGCCCTCGCCTACCCGGCGGACGAACAGTCCACCAACTTCTACCGGAACGCCGAGCAGTATCTCGCCCCCGCCGACCCCGCCGTCCCGCCGGGCTGGGCCAGGCCCCGGGCACCCCTGCTGGCGAGCGGCCAGACCGCCCTCTCGTACGACGCCACCCGCGCCTTGCACAAGGCCGCCAGCGTCGGGGGCGCGGTCCAGAACCGGGCCGCGACCTGGGTCAACCTGCGGACGGTCAACCTTCCCAACATGGCGACGGGCACCATCGACTTCACCGATGCCCAGCCCCGGGCGAACCGGAAGGGGCACAGCATCGTCCTGAACGAGGTCCGGATCGGCCGGGACGCCGAGCCCGTGCTCCGGCCGCTGTGCGGCCGGGCGGCCGGTGACGCCCGGCCGCTGACCGAGGCCGACTGCGCGATCGGGCGCGCGTCGCTGTCCGTACGGGAGGTCGGTGGCTGACGGACGCCCCTCGGCGGCCGGACGGAGCCTTCTCATCCGCGAACCGGGGGACCCCCGACGCCACGGAAGCCGTCTCTCCCCGGCCACCGGCGCCCACGCGGGCAGCCGGGTCTCCGAGGAGGGCAAGCCCCTAGGTCGGCTCGCGCAGGGCGACACCCAGGCGGGCGGCCCATTCGAGGGCGTTGGGGACCCGGGACTCCCTCGGCAGCGGTCCCGCCTCGGACGCGGAGTCCAGCAGCTCCTCCAGGGCCGCCGCGTTCACCGTGCCCGCCTCGACCCGGGCGACGAACCGCTCCGCCGCGACCGGGTCGCGGTATCCGGCGTCGGCGAAGCTGTCGGCCAGCGACCGGTCGTCGAAGATGCCCGCATAGCCGTCGCAGGACGCGGCCAGCCCGTCGTCCGCGACATAGTCGGGGTAGGGGGCGCGCCGCCAGCATTCCCCGTCCCACCAGTAGAGATAGCCGAGTTCATAGCCGTCGTTCAGCTCCCGCAGGCTCTGGTGCGGCAGCCAGTCGGGGGCGTCGGCCAGCAGATCGACGGGCTTGTCGCCCCGGTAGGTGGTGTCGCTGCAATCGACGTCCTGGCCGTAGAACACCGCCTTTCCCCCGGGCAGCAGCGCAAGGGTCCAGCCACCGTTGGAATGCGAACAGGACAGTTCCCGGTCGCCGAGCCGGAATACCGGCCTGGCGGTTCTGGTGACAGCGATCAGTACGAGCACGACGGCGCGCTGCCACATGCGCTCGGGTCTGCCCAGCTGTGCCGGAATCCGAGGCTCGTCGGTCATCTGTGTCCCTGCTGTCGACCTAGGTATTAGCCGCCCGAACATCCGGCGTTACCGAACCATACGACCGGACGGAGCACCGGCGCCAATGGTGGGCCGGACGGGCCCGGCAACGGTGTCCGCCGTGGTCGGCGGGGTGTGCGTGGCCATGGGGGAATGAGCGGAGCGGGAGGATTGCGCGTCCGGAATTCCCCGGCCGGAATGGCGGGTTCGGATCGGGAAACGGAACGGGGCACTGTTGTGGTTCGGCATCTGACGCACCAAAGGGATGACCTTCGAGAATCGGGTCTCGGGGAATGGGGGGACAAAGGCCGGAAACGATCGCCGGTTCGGCCGGGGCTCAATCGGCCGCGGGCTCCGGCGGGACGTCCCGGGGGTCCGTACGACGTACCGGACCGCGGCCCGGTACCGTCCGGCGTCTCCCGGTACGGTCTGGGACCCGGCCCGGCCGAACGGGCCGCGGCCGCCGGTGCCGGGGGTCCGGCACGGCGCCCGGGTCGTCGGGCGGACTCCTGGGGGCGAACGTATCCGCCGCCCCCTGCTCCGATGTTCGCATTTGCTTACCGTTTACTCACCCGCTCGTCCCGCCCGCGGCCGGAATGCATCGCACAGGGATCCGTCCTATGGGTCCCGGCCCGGTGGTGCGGCCCGGGTGGCCGACGGGACCAGCGGGCCGCCGTACGTGCTGTTCCCCGGTTCGCGGACGAATACGGGGCGCCGTTGGGAGCCCGGCGGGTCCGGGGCACGCGGACGGCCGCCGGGAGGGGGCGCGTACGGCACAGGCCGTAGGCTGACGCCGGTGTTCACCTCATCCGGACCCACACTCCGCGAACTCGCCGTTCAGGCGCTCTCCTCGGTCGAACGGGGATACGACCTGCTGGCGCCCAAGTTCGACGCGACCCCGTTCCGTACCCCCGACCGCCTGCTCGATCCGTTCACCACCTCGGTCCGTCCGCTCGGGCCGTTCCGTACCGGTCTCGACGTCTGCACCGGTACGGGGGCGGGCGTAGGGGTCCTGCGCCGACTGTGCGACACCCGCGTCGTCGGGGTGGACTTCAGCTCGGGCATGCTCGACCGGGCGCGCGCCCGGTACGGCACCGGAGCCGTACCGGCCGGTCCGGCGGCGGAGGAGGCGAAGGCGGCGGAGGCACAGCTCCGGGAGGCCCCGGAGGACGGGGCGGCCGGGGAGCCGTACCTCTCCCCCGCCGTCGACTGGGTACGCGCCGACGCCCGCGCGCTGCCGTTCGGCCCGGGTTTCGATCTGGCGGTGAGCTTCGGGGCGTTCGGCCACTTCCTGCCCCGGGAGCGTCCGGCGCTCTTCGCCGGGGTGTACCGGGCGCTCCGCCCCGGCGGGCTGTTCGCCTTCCCGCTGCCCGCGCCGCCGCCGGTGGGCTCGGCGCCGTACTGGACGCTCCTGGGCTTCGACGCGGTGATGCGGGTCCGCAACGCCGTCCGGCGACCGCCGTTCGTGATGTACTACCGGACCTTTCCGCTCGTTCCGGTACGGGAGGATCTGATCCGGGCCGGGTTCGAGGTCGAGTTGCGGCCGGTGGAGGAGCTGGGGCGGCGTCCCGACGGCAGCCCGAACTGCCGGCTGGTGCTGGCCCGCCGTCCCGGCTGACACCGGGACGACGGCGCCGGGCGGCGTCAGACGGCGAGACGGCCGGGGCCGGGGCGGATGGCCGGGCCGGGACCCGGGCGGGGTTCGTCGTGGTGGATGGGTGTCCCGGTATCGGTGAGCGGGAGCCCGCCGCCGCCCCGGCGGTTCGCCACGATCTCGGCGGCGATGGACAGCGCCGTCTCCTCGGGAGTCCTGGCGCCCAGGTCGAGCCCGATGGGGCTGCGCAGCCGGGTGAGTTCGCGTTCGGTGACACCAGCGGCGCGCAGTCGCCGTGCCCGGTCGGCGTGGGTGCGCCGGGAGCCCATCGCGCCGATGTACGCGACCGGCAGCCGTAGCGCGTACTCCAGCAGTGGTACGTCGAACTTGGCATCGTGGGTGAGGACGCAGAGCACGGTCCTGCGGTCGGTCCCGGTGGCCCGCAGATAGCGGTGCGGCCACTCCACGACGACCTCGTCGGCGTCGGGGAATCGTTCGGCGGTGGCGAAGACGGGCCGGGCGTCGCAGACGGTGACGCGGTAGCCGAGGAAGCCGCCGATCCGGACCAGCGCGGCGGCGAAGTCGACCGCCCCGAAGACGATCATGCGCGGGGGCGGTGCGCCGACCTCGACGAAGAGGGTGAGCGGGTCCTCGCACCGGTCGCCGTCCGGGCCGGTGCCGTCCGCGCCGACGGTGACCGTGCCGCCCCGGCCGGTCTCCAGCAGGGCGCGGGCCTCGGCCGCGGCGGCGCGGTCGCGGCCCGGGGGCCCGCCGAGGGTGCCGTGGTACGAGCCGTCCGGCGCGACGGCCAGGGCGCGGCCGAGGAGTTCGGCGGGGCCGCCGGTGATCCGTGCCAGGGCCGTGGTGGCGCCTTCGGCGGCCCGGGTGACGGCCGCCGCCTCGGGCCCGTCCGGGGCGACCGGGACGACCAGGACGTCGAGTTCGCCGCCGCAGGTCAGTCCGGTGGCGAAGGCGTCGGCGGGGTCGAAGGTGCCGAAGCGTTCCCGCAGGGGGCGGCCTTCGCGCAGGGCCCGGACGCAGAGTTCGTAGACCGCGCCCTCGACGCAGCCACCGGAGACGGAGCCGACGGCCCGGCCGTCGGTGTCGACGGCGAGGGCGGCTCCGGGGAGGCGGGGCGCGCTGCCGCTGACCGCGGTGACGGTGGCGACGGCGAAGGTCCGGCCGTCCCGGATCCAGCGGTGGAGTTCGTCGGCGATGTCGAGCACGGGTCGCTCCTGCTCCTCTGTCCTCTGTCCTTTGGCCTCTGTCTTTTGGCCCCTGCCCGATGTCCTCAGGCCGTGCCGGTGAGGTGTTCCGGCCGGACGGGGACCCGGTTCAGTTCGAGTCCGGTGGCGGCCCGGATCGCCGCGAGGATGGCGGGGGTGGCGGAGAGGGTGGGGGCCTCACCGACGCCGCGCAGCCCGTACGGCGCGTGGTCGTCGGCGAGTTCGAGGACGTCGACGGGCATGGTGGGGGTGTCGAGGAGGGTGGGGATCAGATAGTCGGTGAAGGACGGGTTGCGGACCTTGGCGGTGACGGGGTCGACCAGGATCTCCTCCATCAGGGCCACGCCGAGGCCCTGGGTGGAGCCGCCGTGGATCTGGCCGATGACGGAGAGCGGGTTGAGGGCCTTGCCGACGTCCTGGGCGCAGGCCAGTTCGACGACCTTGACCAGGCCGAGTTCGGTGTCGACCTCGACCACGGCGCGATGGGCGGCGAAGGCGTACTGCACATGCCCCCGGCCCTGTCCGGTGGTCCGGTCGAAGGGCTGGGTCGGCCGGTGCCGCCACTCCCGTACGACGTCCACCGCCTCGTCTCCCAGCACGTCGGCGAGTTCGGCCAGGGTCTCGCCGGTGTCGGTGACGACCCGGCCGCCTTCGAGCCGGAGTCCGGGTTGCGCCCAGGCGGGGTGGTGGGAGCCGAGGCGGCGGCGCCCCAGTTCGAACACCTGCTCGCGGACGGTCTCGCAGGCGTGTTTGACGGCGCCTCCGGTGACATAGGTCTGGCGGGAGGCGGAGGTGGAGCCGGCCGAGCCGACCCGGGTGTCGGCCGGGCTGATGGTGACCTGGGTGACGCCGAGTTCGGTCCGGGCGATCTGGGCGTGGACGGTGACTCCGCCCTGGCCGACCTCCGCCATCGCGGTGTGCACGGTGGCGACCGGGACACCCCCGGCGATCTCCAGCCGGACCCGGGCGGTCGAGTAGTCGTCGAAGCCCTCGGAGAAGCCGACGTTCTTGATGCCGACGGCGTAGCCGACGCCCCGGACGACGCCCTCGCCCCGGGTGGTGCCGCCGACCCCGCCCGGCAGGGCCCGCAGGTCGGGGGCGCCGCCCGCGACCTCCCACTGCCGTTCCGGCGGCAGGGGCCGGGCCTCGACCCGGCGCAGCAGTTCGGCGACGGGCGCCGGGGAGTCCACGGTCTGTCCGGTGGGCATGGTGGCGCCCTGGGACATGGCGTTGATCCGGCGGAGTTCGACCGGGTGCAGGCCGAGGGCGGCGGCGAGCTTGTCCATCTGGGCCTCGTAGGCGAAGCACGCCTGGACGGCGCCGAAGCCGCGCATGGCGCCGCACGGCGGGTTGTTGGTGTAGAGGGCGAGGGCCTCGATCTCGATGTCGTCGACGACATAGGGGCCGATGCCGAGGGAGGCCGCGTTGCCGACGACGGCCGGGGAGGAGGAGGCGTAGGCGCCGCCGTCGAGAACGATCCGGCAGCGGACGTGGGTGAGTCTGCCGTCGCGGGTGGCGCCGTGTTCGTAGTGGAGCCGGGCGGGGTGGCGGTGGACGTGGCCGAAGAAGGATTCGTAGCGGTCGTAGACCATCTTGACGGGACGGCCGGTGCGCAGGGCCAGCAGACAGGCGTGGATCTGCATGGAGAGGTCCTCGCGGCCGCCGAAGGCGCCGCCGACGCCGGAGAGGGTCATCCGGACCTTCTCCTCGGGCAGTCCGAGTACGGGGGCGATCTGGGCGAGGTCGGAGTGGAGCCACTGGGTGGCGACGTACAGATCGACGCCGCCGTCGTCGCCGGGCACGGCGAGCCCGGATTCGGGGCCGAGGAACGCCTGGTCCTGCATGCCGAAGACATAGTCGCCGGTGACGACGGTATCGGCGCGCAGCGCGGCAGCGGAGGCGTCGCCGCGGACGATCGGCTGCCGGTGGACGACGTTGGGGTGGGGGACGTGGTGGCTGTGCGGGTCGGTGCGGTGTTCGTGGACGAGTACGGCGCCGGGCGCGGTGGCGGACGCCTCGTCGGTGACGACGGGCAGTTCGGCGTAGTCGACGCGGATCTTCGCGGCGGCCCTGCGGGCGGTCTCGGGATGGTCGGCGGCGACCAGGGCGACGGGTTCGCCGTGGTGCCGGACCTTGCGGTGGGCGAGGACGGGGGTGTCCTCGATCTCCAGGCCGTAGTGGGTGACCGCGGCGGGCAGGTCCTCGTGGGTGAGGACGGCGTGGACGCCGGGGACGGCGAGGGCGCCGGAGATGTCGATGGAGCGGATCCCGGCGTGGGCGACGGTGGAGCGCAGGGTGTGGCCCCACAGCATGTCCTCGTGCCACAGGTCGGACGAGTAGGCGAACTCGCCGGTGACCTTGAGGGTGCCGTCGGGGCGGAGGGTGGACTCGCCGACGCCGCCGGGGGTGGTGTGGGCGTTCTGGGTGAGATCGGTGGGGCTGCCGGTGACGGTCATCGCGGGGTGCCCTCTCCGGTGGGGCGGCGGGCGGCGGCGAGCCGTACCGCGTCGAGGATCTTCTCGTAGCCGGTACAGCGGCAGAGATTGCCCGCGAGGGCTTCCCGGATATCGGAGTCGGAGGGATCCGGCCGGCGTTCGAGGAGTTCGTCGGCGGCGACGAGGAGGCCGGGGGTGCAGAAGCCGCACTGGACGGCGCCGGCTTCGACGAAGGCCCGCTGGATCGGCGCGAGGTCCTGGCCGGGCGCTCCCGGTACGGCGCCGGGCGCGGCCGGTGCCGTACCGGAGGTGCCCGGGGTTCCGTCGTACGCCTCCGGTACCGCTGCCGTGTCGTCCGTCTCCGGCGTCGCGTCGTACGTCTCCGGTACCGCGGCCGGACCGTCGCCGTCGCCGGGGCCGGGCGGCGCGGCGGCCCGTTCGGCGCGGCGGCGGGCGAGTGCGGCGAGCCCTTCGACGGTGATCACGTCCCGCCCCTCGGCCTGCCCGGCGGCCACCAGACAGGAGCAGACCGGGACACCGTCGAGCCGGACCGTGCAGGAGCCGCACTCGCCCTGTTCGCAGGCGTTCTTGGAGCCGGGCAGCCCGAGCCGTTCCCGCAGGACGTAGAGCAGGCTCTCGCCCTCCCAGACGTCGTCGGCGGTCAGCCGCCGCCCGTTGACGGTCAGTTCGATCCGCATCAGACCGCTCCTCCGGTTCCTTCGGTCGTGGTGTCCCCGCCGCCGGTGCTCCGGTACTCCTCCCAGGCCCAGGTCAGGGTGCGGCGGGCCAGGACGCCGACGGCGTGCCGCCGGTAGGCGGCGGTGCCCCGGACGTCGTCGATGGGGACACAGGCACCGGCGGCCAAGGCGGCGAACTCCCGCGCCACGGCGGGCGGCAGGGGCCTCGGCTCGTCCCAGTACCCGCCGTCGGCCAGGGCCGCGGCCAGGAACTCCTCGGCGGTCCTGGCCCGGATCGGGGTGGGGGCGGCGGAGCCGATCCCGGTCCGGACCGTACGGGTCGCGGAGTGGAGGGCGAGGCCGAAGGCGCAGACCGCGATCACCATGGCGTTGCGGGTGCCGACCTTGGCGAACTGCTGGGGCCCGTCGGCCCGGGGGATACGGACGGCCCGGATCAGTTCGTCGGGGGCGAGGGCGTTCCGTTTGACGCCGGTGTAGAAGTCGTCGACCGGGATCCGGCGGGTGCCGCGGACCGAGGCGGCCTCGATCTCGGCACCCGCGGCGAGCAGCGCCGGATGGGCGTCCCCGGCCGGGGACGCGGTGCCCAGATTGCCGCCGACACCGGCCCGGTTGCGGATCTGGGGGGAGGCGACGGTACGGGCGGCGCGCGCGAGTGCGGGCAGCTCGGTCGCCAGCCGTTCGATGATCCGGGTGTACGGGACCGAGGCGCCGAGCCGTACGGTCGCGCCGTCCGTCTCCCACCGGCTCAGTTCGCCGATCCGGCCGAGGTCCATCAGGTGGCCGGGGCGCCGATGGTCGAAGTTGATCTCCACCATGACGTCCGTCCCGCCCGCGATGGGCACGGCGGCGGGGTGGGCGGCCTTGGCGGCGAGTGCCTCGTCCCAGGTCGCGGGCCGGAGGAATTCCATGCGCTGGCTCTCTTCTGCGGCGGTCCCGGTGGCCGGTCGGTCTCCGGGAGGCCGGTGGTCCCCGGTGGCCCGAAAGGTCCCGGAAGGCCCCGGCAGGCACCCGGACGGCCGTTCCGCCCGTCGGGGCGTCGTCCGGGGTCGTGCACGGCGCGTAACCAGTACACAAAGCGGCGCCGTGCCCGGTGCAGTCACCGAACCCCCGAAGGAGTTCGCTGGCCGGTCGGTACTTCTTGTAGATTCAGACAAACACAGGACGGGACATACGGGCGCGGCGAGCCGGTACCACCGGTGACCGGAGCGTCACCGCGGCCGGTACGACCCCGGGCGTCCCCGGTACACGAGCGACGAGAACGGATCGGCGGCTACCGGATGCGGCTGCGCGCACTGCTGGAGAACGAGGCGCTGGGGCTGCGGCTGCTCGGCGGGGACGACGAGCTGGACCGCGCGGTCCGCGGGGTGATGACCACGGACCTGCGGGACCCGAGCCGCTATCTGTCGGGCGGTGAGCTGGTGCTCACCGGGCTGGCGTGGCGGCACGCGCCGGAGGACTCGGAGTCCTTCGTCCGGATCCTGGCCCGGGCCGGGGTGGCGGGTCTCGCGGCCGGGGAGGCCGAACTGGGGGCCGTACCGGAGGATCTCGTGGCGGCCTGCGCCCGGCACCGGATGCCGCTGTTCGCGGTGAACGAGGCGGTGGCCTTCGCGACGATCACCGAGTACGTGGTGCGGCAGGTCTCGGGCGAGCGGGCGGGCGATCTGGCGGCCGTGGTGGACCGGCACCGGCGGCTGATGACCTCGGGCCCCGCGGGCGGCGGCCCGGAGGTCGTACTCGATCTCCTCGGCTCCGATCTGGATCTGCGGGCCTGGCTGCTCTCCCCCACCGGACGGCGGATCGCGGGCCCGGGTGACGCCCCGGGGGCCGCCGCGCCGTCGGCGGCCGTACGGTCGGCCCTGGCCACCGAGCATCTGGCGGCCGGGCGCGCGGGCCGCCGGGCCCCGTACCGGGTGACCGCCGGAGGGACGGTGTACTCCCTCTTCCCGGTCGGCCCCGCCGACCCGGCGGCCGACGGGGGCGGCGACCCCCGGGAGGCGGTGCTCTCCGGCTGGCTGCTGGCCGTCGAGGCGGACGCCGCCGACTGGCCCGCCGAGCGGCTGGACCTCCTCCAGGGCGTCACCCAGCTGATCGCCGTGGAGCGGGACCGGGGCGACGCGGCCCGTACGGTCCGCCGCAGGCTCGCCCAGGAGGTGCTGGAGCTGGTCCGTACGGGCGCTGCGCCCGCCGAGGTCGCGGCCCGGCTGCGGGTGGCGGCCCCCGTACTGCTGCCGGGACTGGGGACCGCGCCGCACTGGCAGGTCGTGGTCGCCCGGGTCGACGAGGGCCGGGACACCAGCGGGGACCCGGCGGCCGACGAGACGTCCGGGCCGCTCGCCCGCGCCCTGCTGGAGGAGATCCTGATCGACCCGGCGGCCGGCGGCGCCGAACCGGGCGACCGGATCGCCGTGGCCCACGCGGGCGGCGAGGCGATCGCCCTCGTACCGCTCTCGGCACTGCCGCCGACCGGGGACACCCCCGCCACCGAGGAGTCCCTGCACGCGGACGCGCTGCTGGCGGCGGTACGCGAGCCCCTGTCGGCCGGGCTCGGCGACGACCGGCGGCTCACCATCGGCGTCAGCGCCGCCGTCTCGTCGGCGGAGGGCCTGCGCGGCGCGCTGGAGGAGGCCCGGCACGCCCGCCGGGTCGCCGCGGCCCGGCCGGGCCGGGTCTGCGCGGCGGGCCACCACGAACTGGCGTCACACGTCCTGCTGCTGCCCTTCGTCCCCGACGACGTCCGCCGGGCCTTCACCGCCCGGCTGCTGGATCCGCTGCGGGAGTACGACCGGCGGCACCGCGCCGAGCTGATCCCGACGCTGGAGGCGTTCCTCGACTCCGACGGCTCGTGGACCCGCTGCGCGACCCGGCTCCATCTGCACGTCAACACGCTGCGCTACCGGGTGGGCCGGATCGAGCAGCTCACCGGCCGGGACCTGTCCCGGCTGGAGGACAAGCTGGACTTCTTCCTGGCCCTGCGGATGAGCTGACACCGGGGCACGGCCGGGCGGGGGCGGGCAGGTCCGCCGCGCGGAACGGGGGCGGTGCCCGGGCGTGCGACCTGCGAGTCCCGGCCGCGTTCCGGCCGGCCGTTCCCGAGGGTGGCGCGGCACACGCGCCCGGCGGGTCGCGGGCGGCGGCCCGGCGGATCCCGGCGGCCGACGGCACGTCCCGGCATGTACGTCCGACCCCCCGGCCAGACCGGCGATACGCGTCCGGGCCGGTCCACTGAGCGCCTTTCACCCCGGCAAGATCAGCCACCATGTGGCCGAAAATTGACACTAAGGCAAGGCTCACCATATTTATAAGCGCATCCGCTTTTTCCTCCCGCGCGCAGACCAGTCCTGCCGATTCGGCCGCCGCGGGCCCCTCAGGAGGCTCAACATGCGCCGTTCGCTCGTTCGCCGCGGCACGGCACTCGCCGTTTCCACGGCCCTGCTCGTCCCCGTCCTCGCCGCCTGCGGCTCGGACGAAAAGGGTGACAAGAGCGACAAGAAGGACGGCTCGACGGCGCAGAAGGCCGATGAACTCGTCATCTACTCCGGCCGCAACGAGAAGCTGATCGGCCCGATCATCGAGAAGCTGGAGAAGGCGACCGGGACCAAGGTCCAGGTCCGCTACGGCGACAGCGCCGAACTCGCCGCCCAGATCCTGGAGGAGGGCAAGCGCACCAAGGCCGGTCTCTTCTTCTCCCAGGACGCGGGCGCCCTCGGCGCGCTCTCCGGCGCCGGACTGCTGGCGAAGCTGCCGGAGAAGTCGCTGAACAAGGTCGACACGGCCTTCCGCGGCGGCGAGGGCGACTGGGTCGGTGTCTCGGGCCGCTCGCGGGTGATCGCGTACAACCCGGACAAGGCCCCCAAGGCTCCGGACAGCGTCAAGGACCTCACGAAGCCCGAGTGGAAGGGCAAGGTCGGCTACGCACCCACCAACGCCTCCTTCCAGGCGTTCGTCACCGGCATGCGGGTCCTGGAGGGCGACGACGCCACCGCGAAGTGGCTGAAGGACTTCAAGGCCAACGGCGCCAAGCCGTACGCCAAGAACGGCGCGATCCTCGACGCCGTCGACAAGGGCGAGGTCCCGCTCGGTCTGATCAACCACTACTACTGGTACGAGAAGGCCGCAGAGGTCGGCACCGACAAGCTCAAGGCGAAGATCCACTTCCTGCCGGGCGGCGACCCGGGCGCCCTGGTCAACGTCGCGGGCGTGGGGGTCCTCAAGGACGGCGGCCAGAGCGCCGCGGCCGAGAAGGCCGTCGACTACCTGCTCTCCGCGGAGGCCCAGCAGTACTTCGCCTCGGAGACCAAGGAGTACCCGCTGACCGCCGGGGTCGCCTCGCCCGTCGCCGGACTGCCGCCGCTGGCGTCCCTGAAGGCCCCGAAGATCGACCTCGGCAAGCTCGACTCGCTCCAGAAGACGCTGGAGATGATCCGCGAAGCGGGCATGGTCTGAGCCCGGCGGACGCAGGGCGTCGTCCGAGGGATCCGGCCCGGCTCGCGCCTGATCCCTCGGACCCGCCCCGGGCCGTGTTCGCGGCCGTACCCCCGTCGATCCCACCGGAGACGAGAACACCACCGCCTTGAGCACCGACACCACCCGGTCCGTGCGCATATCGGCCGCCGCGCACCGCGCGGCGGCCGGTCGGCGTACTCCCCCGCTCGTCCTGCTGCTGCCCGCCGTGGCGGCGGCGCTGATCGCGCTGCTTCCGCTCGGCTATCTCGGCGTCCGCGCCCTGGAGCGCGGCCGGGGCTTCGCCTGGGACATCGTCACCGAGCCCCGGACCCTCGAACTGCTGGGCCGCAGCCTCTGGCTGACCGCGATCGTCGTCACCGGATCGCTGCTGATCGGCGTCTCCCTCGCCTGGCTGACGGTCCGTACCGACCTGCCGGGCCGCCGGGCCTGGGCGGTCCTGGCGACCCTGCCGCTGGCCGTACCCAGCTATGTGGCCGCCTTCACCTGGATCTCCGCCTTCCCGTCGCTCGAAGGGCTGCCCGGCGCGGCGATCACCCTCACCCTCGCCTGCTTCCCCTATGTCTTCCTGCCGGTCGCCGCGGTACTGCGCGGCATCGACCCGGCACAGGAGGAGGCCGCCCGCTCCCTGGGGCACGGCGCGTTCCGTACCTTCGTCCGGGTCACCCTGCCCCAGCTGAGGCCCGCGGCGGCGGGCGGCGCGATCCTCGTCGCGCTCTACGTCCTCTCCGACTTCGGCTCGGTCTCCATCACCCGCTACGACACCTTCACCCGCGCCATCCACACCTCCTACCAGGCCAGTTTCGACCGCACCCCGGCCGCGGTACTCGGCTGCGTCCTGGTCCTGATGACGGTGCTGCTGGTGCTGGCGGAGAACCGCACCCGGGGCCGCGCCGGACACGCCCGCACCGGTCGGGGCAGCGCCCGGCCCCCGGTCCGGCTGCGGCTCGGCGCCGCGACCGCGCCCGCCCTCGCCTGGTGCGCCGCCGTCGCCGGGGCGGCCGTCGCCTTCCCCCTGGGGACCCTCGCCTACTGGCTGACGGCGGGCAACTCCGGCTTCGACGGCGGCAAGCTCTGGGACGCCACCGTCGCCACGGTCACCGTCGCCGCGATCGGCGCGGCCGTCACGACCCTGCTCGCCCTGCCCGTCGGGGTACTGTCGGCCCGGCACACCGGCCGGTTCGCCCGGCTGCTGGAGCAGTCGGTCTACGCGGGCCACGCCGTGCCCGGCATCACCGTCGGACTGGCCCTGGTCTTCTTCGCCGTACGGTACGCCTACCCGGTCTACCAGGAGCTGCCGCTGCTGATCACCGCGTATGTGGTGCTCTTCCTGCCGGTGGCCGTCGCCTCCGCGCGCGCCGCCGTACTCCAGTCGCCGCCGGTGCTGGAGGACGTGGCCAGGTCTCTGGGGCGGAGCCCCCTCCAGGTCCTGCGGGAGATCACGGTGCCGCTGGCCGCGCCCGGCATCGGCGCGGGCGCCGCCCTCACCTTCGTGGTGATCATGAAGGAGCTGCCGGCCACCCTGCTGCTCCGGCCCACCGGTACGGACACCCTGGCCACCCGGCTGTGGACCGAGACGGGCGCGGGCGCCTTCGCGGGCGCCGCCCCCTACGCGGCGGCGATCGTCCTCGTCGCCGCCGTCCCCTCCTATCTGCTCGGAAGGCGCTCATGACCGCGACCGAACCGGCCGCCCCCGCCGGGCTGCGTATCACCGCCGTCACCAGCTCCTACGGCCGCGGCCCGAAGGCCCAACGGGTCCTGGACGGCCTCGATCTGACCGTCGGCCCCGGCGAACTCGCCGCCGTACTCGGCCCCTCCGGCTGCGGCAAGACGACCCTGCTGCGGATCGTCGCCGGATTCATCGCCCCCGACTCCGGGGAGATAGCCCTCGGCGACCGGATCGTCAGCGGCCCCGGGGTCGCCGTGCCGCCCGAGCGGCGCGGTATCGGGATCGTCGCCCAGGAAGGCGCCCTCTTCCCGCATCTCTCCGTCGCCCGCAACGTCGCCTTCGGACTCACCCGCGTCGGCCGGGCCGAACGCCGGTCCCGGGCCGCCGAGATGCTCACCCTGGTGGGGCTCGCCGACTACGGCGACCGGATGCCGCACGAACTCTCCGGCGGACAGCAGCAGCGCGTCGCCCTCGCCCGCGCACTGGCGCCCCGGCCCGCCCTCGTCCTCCTCGACGAGCCCTTCAACGCCCTGGACAGCGCCCTGCGGGCGGAGCTGCGGTCCGATGTCAGGGCCGCGCTCCGGGCCGCGGGCACCACCGCCGTCCTGGTCACCCACGACCAGGAGGAGGCCCTGTCCTGTGCCGACCGGGTCGCCGTCATCCGGGACGGCCGGGTCGCCCAGTCCGGTACGCCCCACGAGTTGTACGCCGCCCCCGCCGACCCGTGGGTGGCGACCTTCGTCGGCGAGGCCGTCCTCCTCCCGGCCACCGCGGGCGACTCGACCGCGACCACACCCCTCGGCGCGGTCACCGTGGCCGCCGACGCGTCCGGCGCCGGTACGGTCGCCCTCCGCCCCGAACAGCTCGCCCTGGTCCCGGTCCGGGACGCGCCGGGCGGCGGCCGGACCGTCGGCCGGGTGACCGAGGTCCGCTACCACGGCCACGACACCCTGACCCTGCTCGACGTGCCCGGCGTCGGCACCGTCACGGCCCGCGCGCCCGGCGCGCCCGTCTTCCACCCGGGCGACGAGGCCGGCGTGGTGGCCTCCGGCGCGGCGACGTTCCACCGCGACTGACCGCGCGGGGGCGGGGCCCGGAAGGAGGAGGGGGAGTCCGCGCGGCCGGCGCTCCCCATATCACCACCGGCCCGGTACCGCGACCCGCCCCCGGCCCTGTCGGTGGTCCCACCACGGGTCCCGGCCACGGGCCGGGCCGGAAACCCGCCGGGCGGCTTGCTGACAGTCCGGTACGAAGATCGAATGAAGATCGTCAACTCCCCGACGGTTACCGGCCACCGGTGAATCGCCGCTGTTGACGCGTGTCGGGGGCGTCTTGTGGATCAATATCACGGATCATCACCCGCCCCATGGCCAAAGTTTGTGAATTGATTCACTCAACCCCTTGGCCCGGCGGGTCGATCCATGCTGAGATTCCCCATACTCAACAGCTCGACGGCGTGCTCGGGGAGGGCGTAGTGGCGCACACCGCCATGTCTGGTTTTGGGACCACAGCCGGTGACGATCCACTCCAGACCGCGGTTTGGCGGCTGCGTTCACGCGGCTGCTGGACCGACGCGGCCGCCCTGCTCGCCCCGCACGCCGCGGAACCCGCCGCCGCGCTGGAGCGGGTCGGGCTCCTGGTGGAGCGCTGCATGTACACGGGCGACGGCTGGGCCGACGCGGAAGACGCCCTGCGGACCGCCGAGGCGGGCGCCCGCGACGACGAGGAACGCGGGGGCGCGGCCTGCGAACGCGGCCGACTGGCCTACGCGGCCACCGTCCTCGGGGTACGCGACCGGGCCGACGAGGCCCGAACGGCGCTCGGCCGGGCCGCGGCCCTGCTCTCACCGGTCTCACCCGCGCGACCGCTGCTCGACTTCCGGCGGGGCCTGCTCGCCGAACACATCGCGGACTCGCCGCAGGCGGCCAGGGCCGCGTACCGCAGGGCCCACGAAGGGGCGGCGGCGGGCGGCGACCGGCTGCTGATGTCGTTCACCTTCCACCACCTGGCCCGGATCGCCCTCCGCGAGGGCGAGATCGCGGAGGCCCGGCACGGCTTCACGGAGGCGCTGCGGCTCCGGGTGGAGCTGGGCTATCTGATCGGTACGGCCCCGGCTCTCGCGGCCCTCGCGGACTGCGAACCGGAGCCGGAGGCACAGCGGTTGCGCGCGGAGGCGGGCCGCTTGTTCCGCCTCCTGGGCGGGGTCCCGGTCTGGCTCGCGGACCGCCTCCCCCCACCGATCCCCCACCCCTCGGAACCCGCCGCGTAACCCCTGCGGCCGGCCCGCGCCACCACCCCGGCCGTCTTCGTAGCCCGCGCCCCGTCGTCGGTTGCTCGCGCGGTTCCCCGCGCCCCTGGCACACTCGGCCCGGCCCCGGGCCGAACGGCCAACGGGCACAGGGAATCTCGGGGGCGCCGAGGATCCGCCCATTGCCGGAGGCACAGGGGGCGGAGCCACGCGAACTACCAGGGGCGGCCGTCCGGCCGGGAACAGAGGTCATCGGTACGGCGCGACGCGGCACCCCGCCGCGACCATGAACGAATCACTCCGACCGCCCCGTCGGGTGACTGGTCGCACGGTTCCCCGCGCCCCCTCATCGCCTCCGGCAACAGGGGCGCCCCTTCAGGGCGTCGGGCCGAAGTGGGCTTCGATCAAGGGGAGCGCCGCGGGCACGTCGTCGGAGGTGAGCGCCTCCAGGAGCCGGATGTGCTGCGCCGCGTCGGCGATGAGGCAGGTACCCGCGGGCGGCCACTGGGAGCGCCGGTGCAGATCGTCGGCGACCGCCACCAACTGGTCGTTGCCGCCGAGTGACAGGACCGCGCGGTGGAAGGCGCGGTCCGCCTCCGCGTAGCCCGCGCGGTCACCGGTCGCCGCGACGACCGCCGCCGCGTCCGCGAGGGGACGGAGCCCGGCCCAGCGGTCGGCGGGCAGGGTACGGGCGAGCCGCAGTACGACGGGGGCTTCGATCAGGGCCCGGACCTCGGCGAGTTCGGCCCGCTCGCGGGGGCCCCGGACCGAGATCCGGAAGCCGCGGTTGGGGACGACCTCGACCGCTCCCTCACTGGCGAGTTGCTGCATCGCCTCCCGGACGGGCGTAGCGGAGACCCCGAACCGGAGTCCGAGCGCCGGTGCCGAGTAGACCTCTCCGGGGGCGAGGTCGCCGTCGAGCAGCGCGCCGCGCAGGGCCTGGAGGATCTGTTCCCGTAGCGAGTGCCGGCGGATCTCCCGGTGCGCGAGCGGTGCCGAGGCGGTGTACAGCGGGCCGCTTCCGGTGGGCTGGGGCGCGTCCGCGACGACCGGCCCGCGCGGCGAGCCGCCGCGCGGCGGCGGGACCGTGAACGGCGGACGCGGTACGCCGCCCCCCGGTGTCCCGGACCGGCCCGGCGGACCGGACGGCGCCGCGGACACGGATCCGGCGCGGGTCGTCCCCGCGTCCCGACTCGGGGCCTGCTCCACTCGGGTCCTCCTCCGGCCTGCCGGGGCCCGGCCGCCGTCCGCCCGACCCCCCGGAGTGCACCATAACGGCCGGGCCTCTCGTTCAAACACCGCGCGGCTCGGGTAAGGTAAGCCTAACCTGAAGTCGATCGTGGATTCGGCGGTCCCGTATGACCCTGCCCGCGCTACTGCCCGCGCCCGCTTCGCCCGTCGCGGACGCGTATGCCCGCCTCGGCGAGGCGTACCCGGGCCTGGCCTTTCGCGAGCTGGGGCCGGGGGACGCCGTCCCGGCGGGCGAGGGCTGGTTCCGCGCGGACGAACTGGCCGCGGGCGGCCCGGCGCTCGACGGATTCCTCGCCTGGGACGCCGACCAGATCCGCCGCGACTACGACGAGGAGGCCCGCCCGGACGTGGTCGCCAGCTTCGGGCTGCACCGGTACGCCTGGCCGGCCCTGCTGCTGATCACCGTCCCCTGGTTTCTGCGCCGCCGGGTGCCGAGGGTCGATCCGGCCGGGGTGGCGTACCACCGGACGGACCGCCGGATGGTGGTCCGGGTGACCGACTTCGCCTGTCTGCCGGACGATCCGGCGGCCGTACTGCCCGGCGCCCGGGTCGTCCCGGACGAGGCCGCGCTGCGCGACGAGGTGCGGACCGCCGTCGCCGACCACATCGGCCCGCTGCTCGACGGTTTCGCCCCGCGGATGCGGCGCGGCCGCCGGGCGCTCTGGGGCATGGTGACGGACGAGGTCGTCGAGGGCCTCTGGTACATCGGCGAGCGGCTGGGCGAACGGCAGCGGGCCATGACGGAGCTTCAGGAGCTGCTGCCCGGCACCGTGAAGCCGTACGTCGGCACGCCCGGCTTCCGTACGCTGCCCGGCCCCTCGGGCGAGCGTTTGCCGACCCGGGACCGCGCGAGCTGCTGTCTCTTCTATACACTGCGCCCGGACGACACCTGTGTCACCTGCCCGCGGACCTGCGACGCGGACCGGGTGGCCCGGCTGCTGCCGAACGCCTGACCCGAGCGGACGGACGGCCCGGAGGGGCGTCCGGAGACCCTGGTGACGCCTCGCCGGAAGACCCGGAACCGATGTCACGCTCCGGATGTCACACCCCCCTTCCGGGTGATATAAATCGTACGCAACTCCCGCTGCCCATACGGCAGTTCGAGGGAAACCCAGCTATCCGTATGCCGTATGGCCCCATTTGGCGTTCTCTTGCCATGAAACCCCCTGGGATCGCCCGGACTTCGGTCAGTATGGCGGCCGACCGCCTACCGCGATGCAGATGTAAAGGGACGCCGACAACATGAGAGACATATCGCTATCCTGGTTGCTTCCCGGCGCCGTGATGCTCGTGGGAGTCCTGGTCGCGATCGCCGTGCTCCAGCGCGGCAAGAAGGCTTCGGCGAAATCGGAGCCCGAGGATTCCTGGGAGCGCAGTGAGGAGCGCCGCAGGCGCAAGGAAGCCATGTACGCCACGGCTTCCTATGTCCTCCTCTTCTGCTGTGCCGCGGTGGCCGCCGCACTCTCCTTCCACGGTCTGGTCGGCTTCGGCCGGCAGAACCTGAACCTGTCGGGAGGCTGGGAGTACCTCGTGCCCTTCGGCCTCGACGGCGCGGCCATGTTCTGCTCGGTGCTCGCCGTCCGCGAGGCCAGCCACGGTGACGCGGCCCTCGGCTCCCGCCTGCTGGTGTGGACGTTCGCGGGCGCCGCGGCCTGGTTCAACTGGGTGCACGCCCCCCGGGGTGTGGACCACGCGGGCGCGCCGCACTTCTTCGCCGGTATGTCCCTGTCGGCCGCGGTGCTCTTCGACCGCGCGCTGAAGCAGACCCGCCGGGCCGCCCTGCGCGAGCAGGGTCTGGTGCCCCGCCCGCTGCCGCAGATCCGGGTCGTCCGGTGGCTGCGGGCGCCTCGTGAGACCTTCAACGCCTGGTCGCTGATGCTCCTGGAGGGCGTCCGCACCCTGGACGAGGCGGTCGAGGAGGTCCGTGAGGAAGAGGCCAAGAAGAAGCAGCACAAGATGCGCACCCGGGACCAGGCGAAGCTGGAGCGGGCCCGGATCAAGGCGCTCAACCGGCAGCACAGGGCCTGGGGGCGCGGCCGGGTGATGGCCGATCCGAACCTTCCGGCGCTGACCGCGAGCCCGGCCGGCGGGGCCGCTTCGAGCCAGTCGGGGAGTTCCGCGGGTGCCCTGACGGAGAGTTCGGCCACCGTAGCGGAGCCTGCCATAACGACGGGACAGCTGCCGCTTCGATCCGTGCACTCCCTGGAGCCCGCGGCATCGGCCGCCCCCGAGCCTAAGGTCGTCGACCTGACGGCGGAGGACGACACGATGACCCTGCCCAGGCTGGATTCCCTGGAGCGGAAGCTGAAGGATCTGGAGCAGCAGTTCGGCTGACCGGATCTCCGATCGTGATCGCGGGAGGGGCCGCCCCGGATTCCGGGGCGGCCCCTCCTGTGGTCCGCCGGGCCAGCCGCTCGAAGGCCGGCGGCCGGTCGCGGTCAGGCGGCGTTGAGTTCGAACCAGACGACCTTGCCCGCGTGCTGGGTCCTGACGCCCCAGGAGTCCGCCAGGCTCTGGACCAGTGCCAGACCGCGGCCGTGGGTGTCGAGGAGATCCTGTTCCCGGCGCGGCTCCCGGGAGACCGCGGGCGGCTCCGGGAAGCCCTCCACGAAGTCGCGTACCTCCACCCTGAGGGTCGAGGTGCCGACGGTCGCCGTGACGACCGCGCCGTGGTCCGTATGGATCAGCGCGTTGGTCACCAGTTCGCTCGCGAGCAGTTCGGCGACGTCGGCGGTGCCGCCACCGCCCCACTGTCCGAGCAGTTCCCGTAAGCCGTGGCGGACTTCGGGCACCGCTTTCAGATCACCGCACCCCATCCGGCGATGCAGCCGCTCCCTTCCGCGAGCCCGTCCGGGCTGTCCCCCGATTCGACCGGATCCGTCCGAGGCGGAACCGGCCCCTCCCTGACGCACTGTCATCATCCCCACCCGTTGAACGCCGGACTCCTCGTCACGACGGTGCGTACCGACCATTCCAGGAGAGCCCTGCCCCTTTCGGGGGCGGGCCACGCATGGTGAAGGGGGTCAAGGGGTCGGGAGAGGGGTTTTTTCCCGCAGCGGACGGATGTGGTCTACGCCTTCTGCCGGAGCCTTTCCACTCAGGGCCTGGGCACATTGCGCAGATTGGAACGGGCCATCTGCACCATCCGCCCGACTCCTCCGTCGAGCACCATCTTGCTCGCGGAGAGGGCGAAGCCGGTCACCATCTCGGCGCTGATCTTCGGCGGAATGGAGAGGGCGTTGGGGTCGGTGACCACATCGACCAGGGCCGGGCCCTTGTGCTTGAACGCCTCCTTGAGGGCATGGGCGAGCTGGCGGGGTTTCTCGACCCGGATGCCGTACGCGCCCGAAGCCCGCGCGATGGCCGCGAAGTCGGGGTTCTCGTTGTGGGTGCCGTAGGACGGGAGCCCGGCGACCAGCATCTCCAGATCGACCATCCCCAGGGACGAGTTGTTGAAGAGCACGACCTTCACCGGCAGGTCGTACTGGACCAGGGTGAGGAAGTCGCCCATCAGCATGGTGAAGCCGCCGTCGCCGGACATCGACACGACCTGCCGGCCGCGGTCCGTGAACTGGGCGCCGATCGCCTGCGGCAGCGCGTTCGCCATCGAACCGTGGCTGAAGGAGCCGATGATCCGGCGGCGGCCGTTCGGAGAGATGTAGCGGGCCGCCCAGACATTGCACATCCCGGTATCGACGGTGAAGATCGCGTCCTCGTCGGCGAGTTCGTCCAGGACGGAGGCGACGTACTCCGGGTGAATCGGGACGTGCTTGTCGACCTTGCGGGTGTACGCCTTGATCACGCCCTCCAGCGCGTCGGCGTGCTTCTTCAGCATCTTGTCGAGGAAGCGCCGGTCGTTCTTGATCCGGACCCGGGAGTTCAGACAGCGCAGGGTCTCCCGGACATCGCCCCAGACGGCGAGGTCGAGCTTGGAACGGCGGCCCAGGTTCTCCGGGCGGATATCGATCTGGGCGATCTTCACATCGTCGGGGAGGAAGGCGTTGTACGGGAAGTCGGTGCCCAGCAGGATCAACAGATCGCATTCATGGGTGGCCTCGTAGGCGGCGCCGTAACCGAGGAGCCCGCTCATGCCGACATCAAAGGGATTGTCGTACTGGATCCACTCCTTGCCGCGCAGGGCGTGGCCGACGGGTGACTTCACCCGTTCGGCGAACTCCATCACCTCGCGATGGGCGCCCGCGGTGCCGCTGCCGCAGAAGAGCGTCACCCGGTCGGCCTCGTCGATCATCCGGACCAGTTTGTCGATCTCGCCGTCGCCGGGGCGCACCGAGGGGCGCGAGGTGACCAGCGCGCTCTCCACGGTCTTCTCCGGGGCCTGCTGGGCGGCGATGTCGCCGGGGAGGGAGACGACACTGACCCCGCTGCGGCCGATGGCGTGCTGGATCGCGGTCTGGAGCAGCCGGGGCATCTGCTTGGGATTCGAGATCAGCTCGCTGTAGTGGGAACACTCGCGGAAGAGCTGGTCCGGATGGGTCTCCTGGAAGTAGCCCAGACCGATCTCACCGGACGGGATGTGGGAGGCGAGGGCGAGTACGGGCGCCATGGAGCGGTGGGCGTCGTAGAGACCGTTGATCAGATGCAGATTGCCGGGGCCGCAGGAGCCCGCGCAGGCGGCCAGTTTGCCGGTGATCTGGGCCTCGGCCCCGGCGGCGAAGGCGGCGGTCTCCTCGTGGCGGACCTGGATCCAGTCGATCTCGGGGGTACGGCGGATGGCGTCCACGACGGGATTGAGACTGTCGCCGACGACTCCGTAGAGCCGCTGGACGCCCGCGCGGACGAGGAGGTCGACGAACTGTTCCGCGACGTTCTGCTTGGCCATGGGGGTGGGGTCCCTTCCTCGCGTTGTCCGCCTGAAGGTCCATCAACCCACGGGACGCGGATTTCCGCCTCCTCGACAGCCCCGGTGGCCCCGGCTCCCGGGCCCGGAGTCGGTCGGCGTTCAGCCGCCGGTGCCTTCGGCAATGGGGGTACCCCGGCGCCTTGGCCTTCCGGGCGAGGCCATGGCGGATGTCCTGCCGGGCGGGCGTCGTCCGGCGACCGCGCGCCGCCCGTGGCAGATCGCGCGGTTCCCCGCGCCCCGGGAACTCCCGGTCCCCGCCGACCGGAAGGCGCCCGGCCCCGGGCCGGGGGCGACCGGACGTCATCGGGGCCGGGCGCGTGGTTCGCCCCCTAGGGCGTGTTTCGAAAGTCCCGCCTGCCCCGCGACGCCGGGCACGCCCTCCCCCTGGGCCTGGCGGCCCGGGCGGTACCCCCACGCTGCGTTGTCGGGATCGTCCTAGTACGCCCGATACGAGGACGACCGCCCCCTGGCTTCGCCGGGGGGACCCCCACCGCCATCGCGATCGCACGCACCAGACGCCGCGGGGCCCGCCCTTCGGGCGGA
>NZ_JBFADP010000034.1:0-94913 GCF_040641415.1 Streptomyces sp. NPDC020875
GTCCCGTACGAAGCCGTACGGGACCGGGGCGGCCGTCTCACCGCGCGGGGCTCACCCGCGCGATGGTGTTACGCGTCCTTCGACAGGTTGGGACCGGCACCGCCGGCCGCCTGCTCGATCGGGGGGACGTCCGGCAGGGCGGACTTCTCCTCGCCGCGGAAGACGAACTTCTTCTCTTCGCCCTCGCCCTCGGTGTCCACCACCACGATGTGACCCGGGCGCAGCTCACCGAAGAGGATCTTCTCGGAGAGGATGTCCTCGATCTCGCGCTGGATGGTCCGGCGCAGCGGCCGGGCGCCCAGCACGGGGTCGTAGCCCCGCTTGGCGAGCAGCGTCTTGGCCGTGGGGCTGAGCTCCAGGCCCATGTCACGGTCCTTCAGCCGCTCGTCCACCTTGGCGATCATGAGGTCGACGATCTGGATGATGTCGTCCTCGGAGAGCTGGTGGAAGACGACGGTGTCGTCGACACGGTTCAGGAACTCGGGGCGGAAGTGCTGCTTCAGCTCCTCGTTGACCTTCGCCTTCATCCGCTCGTAGCCGGTCTTCACATCGCCCTGGGCGGCGAAGCCCAGGTTGAATCCCTTGGAGATGTCCCGGGTCCCGAGGTTGGTCGTCATGATGATGACCGTGTTCTTGAAGTCCACGACCCGGCCCTGGGAGTCGGTCAGCCGACCGTCCTCCAGGATCTGGAGCAGGGAATTGAAGATATCGGGGTGGGCCTTCTCGACCTCGTCGAAGAGGACGACGGAGAACGGCTTGCGGCGCACCTTCTCGGTGAGCTGGCCGCCCTCCTCGTAACCCACGTATCCGGGCGGGGAGCCGAAGAGGCGGGAAACCGTGTGCTTCTCACTGAACTCCGACATGTCGAGGGAGATCAGGGCGTCCTCGTCGCCGAAGAGGAATTCGGCGAGCGTCTTGGACAGCTCGGTCTTACCGACACCGGACGGACCGGCGAAGATGAACGAGCCGCCGGGGCGCTTCGGGTCCTTCAGACCGGCACGGGTCCGGCGAATGGCCTGGGAGAGCGCCTTGATGGCGTCCTTCTGCCCGATGACGCGCTTGTGGAGTTCGTCCTCCATACGGAGCAGTCGGGACGACTCCTCCTCGGTCAGCTTGAAGACCGGAATGCCGGTGGCCGTGGCGAGGACTTCGGCGATGAGTTCACCGTCGACCTCGGCGACGACGTCCATGTCGCCGGCCTTCCATTCCTTCTCCCGCTTGGCCTTCGCCGCCAGCAGCTGCTTCTCCTTGTCGCGGAGGGAAGCCGCCTTCTCGAAGTCCTGGGAGTCGATCGCCGACTCCTTGTCGCGGCGGACGCCCGCGATCTTCTCGTCGAACTCGCGGAGGTCCGGCGGGGCGGTCATCCGGCGGATGCGCATCCGGGATCCGGCCTCGTCGATCAGGTCGATCGCCTTGTCCGGCAGGAAGCGGTCCGAGATGTACCGGTCGGCCAGGGTGGCGGCCTGGACCAGTGCCTCGTCGGTGATGGAGACCCGGTGGTGCGCCTCGTAGCGGTCGCGCAGGCCCTTGAGGATCTCGATGGTGTGCGGCAGCGACGGCTCCGCGACCTGGATGGGCTGGAAGCGGCGCTCCAGCGCGGCGTCCTTCTCCAGGTGCTTGCGGTACTCGTCGAGCGTCGTGGCACCGATGGTCTGCAGCTCGCCCCGGGCCAGCATGGGCTTGAGGATCGAGGCCGCGTCGATGGCGCCCTCGGCGGCGCCCGCGCCGACCAGGGTGTGCAGCTCGTCGATGAACAGGATGATGTCGCCGCGGGTGCGGATCTCCTTGAGCACCTTCTTCAGGCGCTCCTCGAAGTCACCGCGGTAGCGGGAGCCCGCGACCAGCGCGCCGAGGTCCAGGGTGTAGAGGTGCTTGTCCTTGAGGGTCTCGGGCACCTCGCCCTTGACGATGGCCTGCGCCAGGCCCTCGACGACCGCCGTCTTGCCGACGCCGGGCTCGCCGATGAGCACGGGGTTGTTCTTGGTGCGGCGGGACAGCACCTGCATGACCCGCTCGATCTCCTTCTCGCGCCCGATGACCGGGTCGAGCTTGGACTCGCGGGCCGCCTGGGTGAGGTTGCGGCCGAACTGGTCGAGGACCAGGGACGTCGAGGGAGTGCCCTCGGCCGGGCCGCCGGCCGTGGCGGCTTCCTTGCCGGAGTAACCCGAGAGCAGCTGGATGACCTGCTGACGGACCCGGTTGAGATCGGCGCCCAGCTTCACGAGGACCTGGGCGGCGACGCCCTCGCCCTCGCGGATCAGGCCGAGCAGGATGTGCTCGGTGCCGATGTAGTTGTGGCCGAGCTGAAGGGCCTCGCGGAGCGACAGCTCCAGCACCTTCTTGGCCCGGGGGGTGAAGGGGATGTGACCGGACGGGGCCTGCTGGCCCTGGCCGATGATCTCCTCGACTTGCTGGCGGACCGCCTCGAGCGAAATCCCGAGGCTCTCCAGGGCCTTAGCGGCGACACCCTCACCCTCGTGGATCAGGCCCAGGAGGATGTGCTCGGTGCCGATGTAGTTGTGGTTGAGCATCCGGGCTTCTTCCTGAGCCAGGACGACAACCCGCCGCGCGCGGTCGGTGAACCTCTCGAACATCGTTAATCGCTCCTCAGAGCGGTCAGGCAGTAAGGGGTCGGTCCCCTCCCTGTCCTTCCGCAGCTTAGTCCCGCAAGCGGGGACCGCTCATTCCAACTGCCGACACCCGTCTGTGGCCTCCTGACCCCTGAACGCCGACACATGCTCCAACCCGATGGTGCGAGACCATGTTCCCGCAGGCCAGGCAGTTACTCTCGCCAGCTGTACGCCGATGGCGAACGCACGGCCTCCGTGCGAGCGTGTCGCCCCTCCTCACTAGGAATGTCTTACCCGTAAGCACTGACACTCCATGCGGCGCGCAGCGGTTCCCCTCAGCTATGGGCGAACAAAACCGGAGGCCGAACGCACCCGATCACCGGGGGACGGCCGGTGATCACGGGACGGAGTGCGACGGTCCCGGCACTCCGCGTAACTCACGGTGGTCCGGCGGAGTTCCCCGGCCATGAGCCATTCCCCGACGGCGGCTGTTCCGCCACTCGCCCCCGCCGTCCCGGCCGTCACGTCGGCCTCTACGGCTCCCGCGGCCTCTTTCGAGCCTCTGGCACCGGCCGTGCTGCCGGCGCCGCGCCGGGCCGCCGAAGGCCCGGTGGCGCCGTTCGCGCGGGCAGCACGGTCGGGGGAGCCCTCGGCCGTGGCCCACTGGTACCGGACCCGGCTCGGCTGGCCGGTCGCGGAGCCGTCCGGGGACGGGCCCGTGGAGCTGCTGACGGGGCTCACCTTCGACGTGCTGGAGGTACCGGCCGAAGCGGGCGCGGCCGTACTGCGCCGGGCCGCCGTCGGGCCGGTCGCCCTGGCCGGGGACCGGGCGCTGCTGCTGATCGCCCCCGGGGCCGCCGAGGAGGTGCCGGGCGTGCTGGCCTGGCTGGAGTGGGGCGGGGTCGCCCTGGATCTGACGGCCGTGGGCGTCGGCGGGCGGATGCCCGCGCCCCCGCCGCCCGGGGCGGCCGGGACCCGGGGGGCCGCCGTATGGCTGCGGCCCCCCGTACCGGGTCCGTACCTGCCGTGCCTGCCGGAACCGCCGGGCGCGACGGGTCCGACGGCCGCCGAAGCGGACGGGCACCCCGAACGCGTACGGGGGCCCGATCTCCTGCGGCTGCTGGACACGGTGGCGACGGAATGCCACCGGGCCCGATTGCTGCGGCCGAATAGCCGCACCGGCATCGGATACCTGTGCGATTGCCCGATCCGCGAATAGAGCCGATTAGCGGGCGCGGACGCCCGCCGGTCGGTGCCGGTCAGCCGTTGGCCTTCTCGTACGCCTCGCGGACCGTGGCGGGTACACGCCCGCGGTCGTTGACGTCGTAACCGTTCGCCTTGGCCCAGGCGCGGACTTCCGCGGTGTTCTTGTTGTCGCTCGCGGCCCGGCCCTTGCCGCGACCCGTGGACGCGCGACCGCCCGTGCGTCGGCCGTTCTTCGCGTACGGCTCCAGCACCGAGCGGAGCTTGTCCGCATTGGCGGTGGTGAGGTCGATCTCGTAGGTCTTGCCGTCCAGCGCGAACGTGACGGTCTCGTCCGCCTCGCCGCCGTCGAGGTCATCGACAAGAAGGACCTGAACCTTCTGTGCCACCGGTTTTCCTTTCATCGAAAATGCGTTACGCGGAAAGGAAACCGCTTTTCCCTGGAAAACTCAAACCCTTGACAGAGGTTCGGAACCCGAAGAACGCGGGAAACGTGCGCGATTCGGACATAGGGATCGCGCCTCGATGGCTCCGTGATGCTCCGGAGGTACCCCCGGAGGGGGATCACAGCTGGAGAAGCATCCGGCTGTTGCCGAGGGTGTTCGGCTTCACGCGTTCGAGTCCCAGGAACTCGGCGACACCCTCGTCATAGGAACGGAGCAGCTCGGTGTAGACATCTCCGTCGACCGGTGTCTCACCGATCTCCACGAAGCCGTGCTTGCCGAAGAAGTCCACTTCGAAGGTGAGGCAGAAAACCCGGCGTACACCGAGCCACCGCGCGGTGCGCAACAGCTTGTCCAGCAGCAGGTGGCCGATGCCGGAGCCCTTGTGGAGCGGGTCGACGGCAAGAGTGCGCACTTCCGCGAGGTCTTCCCACATGACGTGGAGGGCGCCGCATCCGACGACCGTACCGTCGGTGTCGCGTTCCGCGACCCAGAACTCCTGGATGTCTTCGTAAAGAGTGACAGTCGCTTTGTCGAGCAGGATGCCATCGCGTACGTAGGGGTCGAGGAGCCGGCGGACCGCGGACACATCACCGGTCCTGGCCCGGCGGACGGTGATGGCATTCTCTGCGGGATTCGACATGGGCCGACGCTATCGCCCCGGGGGTTCGCCCTCGTCAGCGCCCTCGGCGGCGCCTTCCGGGCCGTCTTCGCCAGCGGGGGCCCGTGATCCGTGTTCCGGGCCGCCTTCGGGGACGGCTTCCCCCGGGCCTTCCCCGGGGCCTTCCGCGGCGTCTTCCCCGTTGTCTTCGGGTTCGACTTCCCCGGCGCCTTCCGGGGCACCTTCCGGGACGTCTTGAGCGGCGCCTTGGGCGGTGTCTTCCGGGGTGGCGGCGGGTGCGGGGCCGGGTTCGGGGACCATATCGGCCTGGACCATACGAACGGCCGCCTGGAGCGCTTCCCGCTGTTCCGGCGACATCATCCCGAAGAAGGCGACGAGGGCGGCGGCGGGGTTGTCGCTCTGCGCCCACGCGTCGTTCATCAGGGCCGCGGAGTAGGCGGCCCGGGTGGAGACCGCCGTATATCGATAGGCACGGCCTTCGACTTCCCGGCGGACCCAGCCCTTCTGATGGAGATTGTCCATGACCGTCATGACGGTCGTGTAGGCGATGGAACGGTCCTGTTGAAGGTCCTCCAGTACTTCCCGGACGGTGACCGGCCGGTTCCATTGCCAGACGCGCGTCATCACGGCGTCTTCAAGGTCTCCCAATTGACGGGGCACATACCCACCATAGTGGGAAATCTACGAAAATCTCGGATTACTCGACATAATCGGAGATTGGCGAACAAAAAGGACGCACGGTGGCGGCAATCGCCGTCCGTGCGTCCTGTGCGGGCCGCTCGCCCCTGTCCGCCGACTCCGTACGGGGTCAGTCGGTCAGTCGTCCTTGGCGGCGGAGGCCGTACCGCCCGCCGGGGCCCGGCCGACGGCCTCGGCGCGGGCGAGGGCCGCGTCCACGAACGCGTCCTCCTTGGTCTTGTTCGGACCGCCCTGACTCTTCACGATCGTCACGATCAGGATCGTGAAGAAGGTCGCCATCACCGCGGGAGGCACGAGCGCCGAGATGTAGTCCATGACCTCAGGGTAGCCAAGGCCCCGCGGACTTCTGCCGCGGGGCCGGGGACAGGGGGCCGGGCGGCCCCCCGGGGGGGGGATCAGGCCGTCGCCAGCCGCTCCGGCGGGGGGACCGGGCGGCGGCGCGGCGGGAAGACCTCGGACGGCTTGGGCACCGGCCGCTCCCCCGGCTTCGCGGGCGCCGGTTCGGCGGGCCGGGGCGCGGGCTTCGGCCGCGGCTTCGGCTCGGGCTTCTCCTCGGGAGCCTCGCCGTCGTCGGCCGCCGCCCGGCCGCCGGGCAGGGCCAGCAGCCGGGTCCTGGGCGCGGGCGTGGTCACCCGGCGCCCGGCGAGCCTGGCCCGTACGGACCGCTCCGCCAGCACCTGGCAGCGCGCGAGTACGGCCTCGGCGACGGGCAGCGCGCGCAGCCCCCGCAGGGCGGCGAGATCCTCGGGCGCGGGGTCGTACCCCGCCGCCAGCGCGTCCTGGAGCAGCTCCAGATAGCCCCCGGCCGCACCGGGCAGCGCGGCGCGATACCGCCCGAGATCGGCGAGCAGGAAGGCACGGAGTCGACCCGCCTCCCGGGCCGCCTCGTCCACGGAGTCCGCGAGCCGGAAACAGTCCTGGACGTCCTCGTCGGCGAGTGGGGCGGGATGCAGGGCGACGGCGAGAGCGCGTCGGACGACCCGCAGCTCGTCCGCGCTGAAGGCCATACCGCCGCGGGATCCGTAAGGCGTGGGCATGTCCTGACGATACGGTCGCTTTTAGACAATATCGGGCTATTCCCGATTCTCGGGCGCGTCCCCGAACACCGGGTCCACGCCGCGTCTTCCACCGCCGGACCTGAGCCTTCGACGACGCCTCGCCCCTCCCCGGGCGCCGCCCCCAAGTACCCGGGTCCCGCCCGGCGACCCGATGTTGTCGGCGGACTGCGGACCGGCCGTGGCTTGTCGCGCCGTTCCTCCCCCTATGCCTTCGGCGATGGGGGGACCCCCAGCGCCTTGGCCCTCCGGGTGAGGCCAACTACCCGGGTCTCGCCCGGCGACCTGATGTTGTTCGCGGTCCGCGCCACCGTCGTGGCTTGTCGCGCAGTTCCCCGCGCCCCTGGTTGCCCTTCTCACCGCCCTCGGAGAATGGCGGCCCCTCCCACCGGGGCGGGCCCCTTTTCAGGGGCGGTGCGGGGGAGAGCATTTAGGGGCGCGGGGAACTGCGCGAACAGCCACCCGCGGTCCGCAGACCGCGAACAACAACAGGTCGCCGGGCGCTCCCGGGAGAGCCGAGGCGCCGGGCTCGGTCAGGACGGGGGCGGCGTTTCGGGAGGGCGAGGCGCCGGGGGTGCGGGCGGAAGAGGTCAGAGGCGGGTGATGTTGCGTTCGTAGACCAGGCGGAGGCCGATCAGCGTGAGCCACGGCTCGTGTTCGTCGATCTCCGACGACTCGCCCAGCACCATCGGCGCCAGTCCGCCCGTCGCGATCACCGTGACCTCGTCGGGGTCCTGCGGGGACAGCTCGCGTTTCATCCGCTGGACGACTCCGTCGACCTGGCCCGCGAAGCCGTACACGATGCCCGACTGCATGGCCTCGACCGTGTTCTTGCCGATCACGCTGCGGGGCCGGGCCAGTTCGATCTTGCGGAGCTGAGCGCCCTTGACGCCGAGCGCGTCCACGGAGATCTCGATACCGGGGGCGATGACCCCGCCGACGTACTCGCCCCGCGCGCTGACCGCGTCGAACGTCGTCGCCGTGCCGAAGTCCACGACGATCGCCGGGCCGCCGTACAGCTCCACGGCGGCCACCGAGTTGATGACCCGGTCCGCGCCGACCTCCTTGGGGTGGTCGGTCAGGATCGGCACCCCGGTCTTCACTCCGGGCTCGACGAGGATCGCCGGTACGTCGCCGTAGTAGCGGCGGGTGACCTCGCGCAGTTCGTGCAGGACGGCCGGGACGGTGGAGCAGATGCAGATGCCCTCGATGCCGTCGCCCAGTTCGACCCCGAGCAGCGGGTGCATCCCCATCAGGCCCTGGAGCAGGACGGCCAGTTCGTCCGCGGTGCGGCTGGCGTCGGTGGAGATCCGCCAGTGTTCGACGATCTCCTCCCCGTCGAAGAGACCGAGGACCATATGGGTGTTGCCGACGTCGATGGTGAGCAGCATCAGTCGTCCGCCCCCGCCGTGTCCGCCGACGGCTCGCGCAGGTCGAGTCCGATGTCCAGGACGCGCGCGGAGTGGGTGAGCGCGCCGACCGCGAGGAAGTCGACGCCGGTGTCCGCGTAGGCCCGGGCGTTCTCCAGGGTGAGCCGGCCCGATGATTCGAGCACCGCGCGGCCGGCGACCAGGGCGACCGCCTCGGCGGTGGCCTCGGGGGTGAAGTTGTCGAGGAGGATCAGGTCGGCGCCCGCTTCGAGCACTTCCCGTACCTGGTCGAGCGTGTCGACCTCGACCTCGACCGGCACTCCGGGGAAGACGTCCCGGACGGCCTTGAACGCCTCGGCCACGCCGCCCGCGGCGATCACGTGGTTGTCCTTGACGAGGGCCGCGTCGGAGAGCGACATCCGGTGGTTGACGCCGCCGCCGCAGCGGACCGCGTACTTCTCCAGGGCGCGCAGTCCGGGGGTGGTCTTCCGGGTGTCGCGGACCTTGGCGCCGGTGCCCTCCAGCGCGTCCGCCCAGGCCCGGGTGGCGGTCGCGACGCCGGAGAGGCGGCCCAGGATGTTGAGGGCGCTGCGCTCGCCGGTGAGGAGTTCCCTGGTCCGGGTGGTGACGGAGAGCAGCTTCTGGCCGGCCTCGACCCGGTCGCCGTCGGCGACGTGCCGCTCGACCTCGAACTCGTCGGTGGCGACGATGGAGAGCACGGCCTCGGCGATCTGGATGCCCGCGACCGTACCGGCCTCGCGGGCGGTGAAGTCGCCGGTGGCGACGGCGTCGGCGGGGACGGTCGCCACGCTCGTCACGTCCACCCCGCCGTCGAGGTCCTCACTCAGTGCCAGGTGGGCGATGTCCTCGACCTGGACCGGGTCGAGCCCGGATTCCGCGAGCAGTACGGCGAGGGCGGGGTCGAGCCCGCATTCGTACAGCTCGCCGTCGGGGTCCGCCGCGTCCGTGCCGTGGCCGCAGCCGCAGGCGTCCCCACAGCCGCCGGCGGAGGGATCGGAACCGATCTGGATCAGGGGTACGTCCACGGGGACCGGACGTTCTTCGGGCGTGCTCACGACTGGTGCTCCCTGGAGGATGTCGGGGGGAAGGCGGTGGTGTCGGTCCGGTGCGCGACGACGCTCCGGTCGGGGTCGAGCCGGATCACCAGATGGCGGCGCCACTCCCGGTCGTCCCGGTCGGGTCGGTCCTCGCGCCAGTGGCAGCCGCGGGTCTCCTCGCGCCGGAGCGCGGCGGCCGTGAGGACGCGGGCGACACAGAGGAGGTTGGTGGTCTCCCAGGCGTCCACTCCGGGGACGGCGGGCTTGGCCGCGTGGGCGTCGGCCGGGGCGCCCGGGGCCGTAGAGGCGTCGGGTGTACCTGGTGTGCCCGGGACCGTAGAAGCGCCGGAGGCACCCGGTGCGCCCGGGACCGTAGAAACATCGGAGGCACCCGGTGTGCCCGGGGTCGTAGGGGCGCCCGGGGCCGTGCTCGGGTTCGCGCTCGCGCCGTCGGCCTCGGCGCGGATCGCGTCGAGGGCGGCGGCGGCCTCGCGGAGGCTGTCGGCGGAGCGCAGGACACCGGCGCCGAGGGACATGGTCCGCTGGATCCGGGCGCGGGCGCCGGGGTCGGTCAGCGGCAGTACGGTCGCCGCCGCCGGGGTGTGCGGCGCCCCGGCGGCCAGCGGCTCCCGGGCCGCTTCGGACGCGATGTCCGCCGCGATGCGTTCGGCGAAGACGAGCCCTTCGAGGAGAGAGTTGGAGGCGAGCCGGTTGGCGCCGTGGACGCCCGTACAGGCGACCTCCCCGCAGGCGTACAGGCCGGGGACGGTCGTCCGGCCGTACCGGTCGGTGCGGACGCCGCCGGAGGCGTAGTGCGCGGCGGGGGCGACCGGGATCGGCTCGGTGACGGGGTCGAGGCCGTGGGCGCGGCAGGCCGCGAGGATCGTCGGGAAGCGGTGCTCCCACATCTCGGCGCCGAAGTGGCGGGCGTCGAGGTACATATGGTCGGCGCCCTGCTCGCGCATCCGCCGCATGATCGCCTTGGCGACGACGTCGCGGGGGGCGAGTTCGGCCAGTTCGTGCGTACCGACCATGAAGCGGGTGCCGGACGCGTCGACGAGATGGGCGCCCTCGCCCCGTACCGCCTCGGAGACGAGGGGCTGCTGGCCCTCCGCGTCGGTGCCGAGGAAGAGGACCGTGGGGTGGAACTGGACGAATTCGAGGTCGGAGACCTCGGCCCCGGCGCGGAGCGCGAGGGCGACGCCGTCGCCGGTGGAGACGGCCGGGTTGGTGGTGGCGGCGAAGATCTGGCCCATGCCGCCGGTGGCGAGGACGACCGCCGGGGCGTGGACGGCGCCGACACCGTCGTGCTGGCCCTCGCCCATGACGTGCAGGCTGACGCCCGCGGTCCGGCCTTCGGCATCCGTCAGCAGATCGAGGACCAGGGCGTTCTCGATGGTCCGCAGTCCGGCCGAGCGGACCGCGTCGACCAGGGCGCGGGAGATCTCGGCGCCGGTGGCGTCGCCGCCCGCGTGGGCGATCCGGCGGCGGTGGTGGCCGCCTTCGCGGGTCAGTTCGATCTCGCCGGTCTCGGGCGAGGTGTCGAAGTGCGCACCTGATTCGATCAGCCGGTGTACGGCTCCGGGGCCCTCGGTGACGAGCAGCCGTACCGCCTCCTCGTCGCAGAGCCCGGCGCCCGCGACGAGGGTGTCGGCCAGATGTTGCTCGGGGGTGTCGCCGTCACCGAGGGCGGCGGCTATGCCGCCCTGGGCCCAGCGGGTGGAGCCGTCGTCGAGGCGGGCCTTGGTGACGACGACCGTGGTCAGTCCGGCGGCGGCACAGCGCAGGGCGGTGGTGAGCCCGGCGACGCCGGAGCCGACGACGACGACATCGGCGGCGACGGACCAGCCGGGCGGCGGGGCGTCGAGCCGTATCGCGGTCCGGGGGCGGGGCGCGGCGGACGCGGGCGCGGGCGTGGGCGCGGAGGCGGCTACGGCCCCGGATGCCGTCACGGTCGCGGGCGTGGTCGTGTTTCCCGCGCGGCCGGACTCGGGCGCGGGCGCGGAGGGGGTGCCGAGGGTCTGGGGCCTGGGGTGAGCGGTCACGGCATGACTCCGAAGCTCAGCGGGATGTTGTCGATCAGCCGGGTCGTGCCGACCTTCGCCGCGACGGCGAGGATCGCGTCGCCCCGGTGGTCGTCGGGGACCTCCGTGAAGTCGGCGGGGTCGACGAGGGCCAGATAGTCCAGGACGAGCGGTGGGGTGGCGTGGGCCGCGTCCTCGATCACCGTACGGGCGGTCGCCCGCACCGCGTCGGCGCCGCCGTGTCCCGCCGACGCCACGGCCGCCGCGTCGGCGGCGGCCCGCGCCTCGCCCATCCGGGAGAGCGCCTCCGCGCGGGCCCGGGCGTTGGGGTTCGTCTCGGCCCTGGCGGACAGCGCCTGCTGGGCGGCGAGCCGTTCGGCGGCGGCGAAGAGGGCGGTGGAGAGCGCGAGGGCCGTCCGCCGCTCGGGCGGGGAGAGATAGCGGTTACGGCTGGAGAGCGCGAGCCCGTCGTCCTCCCGGACCGTGGGCACCCCGGCGATCTCGACGGGCAGGTCGAGATCGCGGACCATCCGGCGGATCAAAGCCAGCTGCTGCGCGTCCTTCTGGCCGAAGAAAGCCACATCGGGGCGGGTGAGGTGGAGGAGTTTGGCGACCACGGTCAGCATGCCGTCGAAGTGGCCGGGGCGGCTGGCGCCTTCCAGCCGCTCGCCCATGGGCCCGGCGGCGATCCTGACCTGCGGCTGCCCGCCGGGGTACATCTCGGCGGCCGAGGGGGCGAAGACCGCGGCGGCGCCCGCCGCCGCGGCGATCTCCAGGTCGGCGCCGAGGGTCCGGGGGTAGCGGTCGAGGTCCTCGCCCGCGCCGAACTGGAGCGGGTTGACGAAGACGGTGACGACGACCCGGCCGTCCTTCCCGACCGCGGACCCGGCGGTACGGATCAGGGTGGCGTGGCCCTCGTGCAGCGCGCCCATCGTCATCACGACGCCGGTACGGGGTCGGGGGCCGCCGTCCCGGGGCGGGGCGGGCGCGTCGAGGTATCCGTCGAGTTCGGCTTTCGTACGGAGCAGTACGAGCCCTTCGGGCACGGCGGGCGGCTCGTCGGGCGGCGGCGGCAGGGTGTGCTGCCGGTCGGCGGTCATCGCTGGTCGCCCTCCTCGCCGGGTCTTCCGTTCGTCCCGCCGTCGCCACCGTCGTGGCCGTCGTGACCGTGATGGCCGTCGCGACCGTGATGACCGTCATGGCCGCTATGGCCGCCGCCGCAGCCGTCCCGGCCGTCGGCGAGGACACCGAGCAGGTCTTCGGCCAGTTCGGGCTTGAGCAGTCCGTGGGCCAGGGCCCGGTCGGCGGTGGTCCGGGCCATGGCGAGATAGCCCGCGACCGTCCCGGGGGCGTGCTTGCGCAACTCGGCGACATGCGCCGCGACCGTACCGGCGTCGCCCCGGGCGACCGGGCCGGTGAGGGCGGCGTCGCCGGAGCGCAGGGCGTTGTCGAGGGCGGCGCCGAGCAGAGGGCCGAGCATCCGGTCCGGGGCGGTGACGCCCGCCTCGCGGAGCAGTTCCATGGACTGGGCGACCAGGGTCACCAGGTGGTTCGCGCCGAGGGCGAGAGCCGCGTGATACAGCGGACGAGCGTGCTCCGCGATCCACTCGGGCTCGCCGCCCATCTCGATGACCAGCGCCTCCGCGGCCAGCCGCAGCTCGTCCGGGGCGGTCACCCCGAAGGAGCAGCCCGCCAGCCGCTGGACGTCCACACCGGTACCGGTGAACGTCATGGCCGGATGGAGGGCCAGCGGCAGCGCGCCCGCGCGGGTCGCCGGGTCGAGCACCGCAGCGCCGTACCGGCCGGAGGTGTGGACGAGCAGCTGTCCCGGCCGTACGGCGCCGGTGCCGACGAGGCCGTCGACCAGGCCCGGCAGGGTGTCGTCGGGGACCGTCAGCAGCACCAGCTCGGCCCGCGCGAGGACCTCGGCGGGCGAGACCAGCGGCACATCGGGCAACAGGACCGCGGCCCGGCGCCGGGAGGCGTCGGAGACGCCGGAGACGGCGACCGGGCGGTGTCCGGCGAGCCGGAGGGCTGCGGCGAGCGCTGGTCCGACGCGGCCCGCGCCGACGACTCCGACGGTCAGCCGGGCGGGCCGGTCACGGGGGTCGGGCGGTTCGTGCTGGGGGGCTGATGCGTTCACGCGGTGGGGCCTTCCGTTCCAGTCCGCGGTGGGTACCGGACGATGTTCCGTCATGCTACGCCAGCGCCGTGGACGCCCCTCCGGTCGTCCACAGGCGAGTTATCCACAGGGCGTGGACGGAGTCGCGGGCCCGGGGAATCATCGTGGGTGATCACGGCGGAGTGGTCGCCGGGCAGGGGCCCGGACGGTGGCCGGACCAGGCCCGGACCCGGAAAACCCGGGTGCGCGCGGGTGACCGCTCCGGCACGCTCGCGGGGATACGCCGTGGCCGGGGTACCGACCGGCGCGGAGCGGATACGGACGGGTCGCGGACGGGCGGCCCGAGGAGATCGGGGGCGGTTCGATGACCGACACGGACACGGCGGGTACGACGGACACGGAACCGTCCGAGGACGAGCTGAGGCGGCGCAGGCGGGCGGCCTGGCGGGCCTCCGAACGGACGTTGTGGCGGCAGTCGACCGACCGGCCGATGGCGGAGCTGCTGGCGGGGCTGACGGCGGACGCGGCCGGGGCGTACGACCTGGCGGACTCCCCGGACTGGTACGGGGACGGGGTGGTCGGGGAGCTGGAGCGGCGGGTGGCCGCGCTGCTCGGGTTCCCGGCGGCCGTGTTCTTCCCGACCGGGACGATGGCCCAGCAGGTCGCGCTCCGCTGCTGGGCTGGGCGGACCGGGAACGGCACGGTGGCGCTGCATCCGCTGGCCCATCCGGAGCTGCACGAGCGGGGCGCGTTCGGCGCGGTGAGCGGTCTGCGGACGGTCCATCCCACCCGGGAGAACCGGCTGCCGACGGCGGCCGAGGTCAGCGGGTTCGAGGAGCCGTTCGGGGCACTGATGCTGGAGCTTCCGCTCCGGGACGCGGGTTTCGTCCTGCCGGACTGGGACGAGCTGGTCGCGGTCGTGGCCGCGGCGCGCGAGCGGGACGCGGTGGTCCATTTCGACGGTGCCCGGATCTGGGAGTGCGTGACGCACTTCGACCGGCCGCTGGCCGAGATAGCGGGCCTCGCCGACAGCGTCTACGTCTCCTTCTACAAATCGCTGGGAGGGCTGGCGGGCGCCGCGCTGGTGGGCCCGGAGGAGGTGATGGCGGAGGCCCGTGCCTGGCGGCACCGCTACGGGGGCACGCTGTTCCACCAGTTCCCGACGGCGCTGTCGGCCCTGGTGGGCCTGGAGCGGGAGCTGCCGCGACTGCCGTCGTACGTGGCGCGGGCGAAGGAGGTCGCGGGCGCCCTGGCGGACGGCTTCCGGAAGTCGGGGGTGCCGTGGTTCCGCCTCACCCCGGAGACACCGCATACGCATCAGTTCCTGGTGTGGCTGCCGTATCCGGCGGAGGCGCTGATGGCCGCCGCCCTCTCCCAGGCCGAGGAGACGGGGACGACCCTCTTCCGCTACTGGTCCGAGGAGACCCTGGTACCGGGGGTGTCGTCGACCGAGGTGACCGTCTCGTCGCAGGCGCTGGAGTGGACGACGGAGGAGATGGAAGAGGCCGTGGTGGAGTTCGTCCGGCGGGTGGCGGCGGAGACAGCCGGGAAGAACGGCTGACACCCGGGCACGGCACCCGTCCGGCCGGTTCCCACCGGTCCCCGCGGCGGCCGGTCCCCGCGGGCACCGGCCGCCGTGGGCACCGGTCCGGTCGGCCCCGGCGGGCTCTGGTCCGGTCGGCACCGCCCGGCCCCAGCGGCCCCGGCGGGCTCCGGTCAGCTCCGGGCGGCGGACCGGGGCCGTCGGAACAGGCGTGGCAGGCGGGCGAGCCCGGCGAGGAGGGAGCGGGCCGGGGACGGACCGGGGCGCCGCCGGACCCGGGCGGCGCGGCGGACGAGCAGGGCCTGTGAGGTCAGTTCGCGGGCGGCCCGCCAGTCGTGGTCGCCGGGCCGGGGCGGGATCGGGGCGCCGTGCCGGGAGGCCCGGTAGCTGTCGAGGGTGTGCTGGTGGAGTGCGTTCATGTCCGACACGCTCCGCCCGTCGGGCGGCGGTCGTCACGTGGATTGACACCGCTGGTCAACCGGTGCCGGGTGGATTGACGGGCCCCGTCAATCGACGTCGTCGCGCCTGCACGCGGGGCGCAGAATGAGGGGGTGGCCGTGACTATCGACATCGCCGGGCTGCCCCGGGAGCACATCGCGTTCGAGTTGTCGCCCCTCGCCGAACTGGGGCTCTCCCTGCACGCCCTGTCGGAGCCCGGTCACCATCCGGCACTGCACGGCTGGGTGACGGCGACCGCCGCCGGACTCCCGCCCGATCTCGCGGACCGGCTGCACGAGGCGGACTTCCTGTGGCGGGCCTCGCACTCCGATGTGCTGGCGCCGTTCGCGGGGCTGTCGGCGGGCCCGAGGCGGCCGGGGGCCACGCTCGCCGAGGAACTGGACCAGATGGACCGGCTGGAGGACGAGCGGTTCGTCACGGCGGCGCTCGACTTCGCCTGCGGCAGCCCCGACCGGGGCGGCGATCTGCTGGCGAACGCGGCGAACCGGGACCGGATCCTGTCCCTGGCCGCCGGGCGCGGCCCTCAGGTCCTGGCCTCCGCCAGACGCCTCCTGGAGGACCCGCCCACGATCCGGGTCTGGCTGCGCCGGCTGCTGGAGGACTGCGACGAGGCGTTCTTCGCGGACGCCTGGCGCCGGGTCGCGCCCCAGCTCGCGGCCGACGCCCGCCACAAGACCGAACTGCTCCGGCACAAGGGCCTGGCGGAGGCGGTGCGCGCGATATCGCCCGCCATGACCGTGGACGAGGAGCTGACCCGGATCTCCGTCGACAAGCTGGTCTCCGGCCGTACGACGGCGGTCGATCCGGTGGTCGGCCCCGGTCTGACGTTCATCCCGTCCAGCTTCGGCCGCCCCCATCTGCTGGTACTCGACGCCCCCGGCTGGCGCCCGGTGATCTACTACCCGATCGGGGCGCCGAACCTGACCGGACCGGGCTCGGTCGATCTGCTGAAGCTGCGGATGGACGCCCTGGCGCACCCGATGCGGATCCAGCTCTGCCGCCATCTGGCCCGCACCCCGCACACCACGAGCGAGCTGGCGGAGTCGCACGGCATCACCGCGCCCGAGGTCTCCCGCCATATCGCGGTCCTGAAGAAGGCGGGCCTGGTCTCCACCCGCCGCCGGGGCCGCTACGTCCTCCACCAACTGGACGTCGGCACGGTCGCCCGGCTGGGTACGGACTTCCTGGAAACGGTCCTGCGCTGACACACGACCGTGCGGTCGGCCCACCCGGCTGTACGGCCCCGACCCGCCTCCGCGGGCGCGTCGCGCGCGGTAGCGTCTCCGGGACAACGCGATCCCCGGCGGAACCCGGACCGCGCCGTGTGCCGACTCGGTCAAACGCCCCATGATCGCCGAAGGAAGCGCAGGTCAGAAAGGTTCGTCCCCGCGTGTGCGGGGATGGTCCGGCGCAGGACCCGGGGCAGGCGTATGTCGATACCCCCGCCCCCGCGTCCGCGGGGATGGTTCGATCATGACCGCCGTCCGGGGCGCGGGGTCTTCCCGGTGACGGGAGCGAACCGCCCGACGGCGCGGGCGGGCCCCCGGGTCAGCGGCCGGTGGGCGGGCCGCCGCCCGCGCGGACGAGGCCGGATTCGTAGGCGAGGACCACGACCTGGACCCGGTCGCGCAGGCCGAGCTTGGTGAGGATGCGGCCCACATGGGTCTTGACCGTGGCCTCGGAGAGGACCAGGCGGGCGGCGATCTCGCCGTTGGAGAGGCCCTGCGCGACCAGGAGCATGACCTCGCGTTCGCGGTCGGTGAGGCGGGTCAGTTCCTTGTTGGCGGGTTCCGTGCCCCGGCTGGGGAGCATCGGGGAGAAGCGGTCCAGCAGGCGGCGGGTGGTCGACGGGGCGACGACCGCGTCGCCGCTGTGGACCGAGCGGATCGCGGTCAGGAGTTCCCCGGGCGGGACGTCCTTGAGCATGAAGCCGCTCGCCCCGGCCTTGAGGCCGGAGAAGGCGTACTCGTCGAGGTCGAAGGTGGTGAGGATGAGCACCTTGGGCGGTTCGGGTTCGGCGCAGATCCGGCGGGTGGCCTCGACGCCGTCCAGGCGCGGCATCCGGACGTCCATCAGGACCACGTCGACCGCCGTGGACCGCAGGATCTCGATCGCCTCCGCGCCGTCGCCCGCCTCCGCGACGACCTCCATGTCCGGCTGGGCCGCGAGCACCATCCGGAACCCGGTCCGCAGCAGCACCTGGTCGTCGACGAGCATCACCCGGATGGACATATCAGCAAGATCCTCTGTCTGTTGTGGTGGGGGTTCGGACGGGCGGAGGGAAGGTCAGGCCGTCTTCAGCGGCAGCAGGGCGCTGATCCGGAAGCCGCCGCCGGGCCGGGGCCCGGCGTCCAGCGTGCCGCCGACCATACCGACCCGCTCCCGCATGCCGATGAGCCCGTGACCCTGCCCGTCGGCGCCGCCGTCCTCGTACAGCTCATGGGCGGCGCCCCGGCCGTCGTCCTCGACGAGCAGTCCGAGTCCGTCGTCGAAGTAGACCAGCCGGACGCTGGCCCCGGCTTCGGGCCCGCCGTGCTTGCGGGTGTTGGTGAGGGCTTCCTGGACGATCCGGTACGCGGTCAGCTCGACGCCGCTGGGCAGCGGGCGGGGGGTGCCCTCGATCCTGAAGTCGACGGTCAGTCCGGAGCCGCGGACCTGTTCGACCAGGTCCTCGATCTGCTGGACGTCGGGCTGCGGCACGTACTCGCCGCTCTCCGGGTCGTCGCCGGTGCGCAGCACCCCGAGCAGTCGCCGCATCTCGGCCAGCGCCTGCCGGCCGGTGGTGGAGATCGTCTCCAGCGCCTGCTTGGCCTGGTCGGGGGCGGCGTCGAGGACATAGGCGGCGCCGTCGGCCTGGACGACCATCACGGAGACGTTGTGCGCGACCACGTCGTGCAGTTCCCGGGCGATCCGGGCCCGTTCGGCGGCGACCGCGACCTTCGACTGGGCCTCGCGTTCCTTCTCCAGCCGCCGGGCCCGCTCCTCCAGCTGGGCGAAGTAGGCCCGCCGGGTCCTGACGGAGTCGCCGAGGACCCAGGCGAGGGCGAACGGCACGGTCAGGATGATCGTGAGGAAGATCTGGCCGAGTGCCGTGGTGTCCGGCTGCGGCCAGCGGATCATGGAGAGGGTGGCCGCGCTGAGCCCGCCGATCAGGGCGAGCCGGGAGGCCCACCGCGAGACGGACTGCGCCGCGACCGTATAGATGATCACCAGCATGGCGAAGTTGCCGGGGCCGGTCTGGAGGTCGGTGATCAGCTGGAGCACGCCCAGCAGGGCGGCGAGGACCAGCATCTTCTCGGGCATCTTCCGGCGCAGTGCGACGACCAGACTCAGCCCGACGGCGATCGGGAGCGCGAGCCAGGACTGCCGCCCGTCCACCGTGCCCGGTTCGATCCACGCCACGACGGACATCCCCAGGAGGACGACCGCCCAGAAGCAGTCGACACCCGTGGGATGCCTGCGGAGGAAGTCATAAAGGCGCTGCACGTAACCCAGCGTAGGGAAGACCGGCAGGTGTAGGGGTCAACCGCCAGAGCGATCCCGGCACCGGAGGCATACTCCGCAAGGTGGAGACTGATGGTCGTGGCGGACGAGGAGACGATGGAAGTGACGGCCGGGACTCCTGGCGATTCCCCTGGTCGGAGGGGTGATGGCGGGGGTTCTCCGCCCGCCGGGGCACAGGGCTGGCGGGCGGCTGCCGAGCGCGCGCTGTACGGGCCCGGCGGCTTCTATCTGCGGCCCGAGGGCCCGGCGGGGCATTTCCGTACGTCGGTCCACGCGTCGCCCCTGTTCGCCGCCGCCGTCGCCCGGCTGCTGGTGGAGACGGCGGCGGAGCTGGGGCCCGGCGCCGGGGTGCCCGCCTTCGTCGATCTGGGCGCGGGCCGCGGTGAGCTGGTGTCCGGTGTCCTGGACGCCCTTCCGGAGGGGTTCGCGGTACGGGCCTACGCCGTCGAGCGCGCCGCCCGTCCGGCCGGGCTCGACCCCCGGATCAGCTGGGTGGCGGCCCCGCCCGCCGGGGTGAGCGGGCTCCTCTTCGCGAACGAGTGGCTGGACAACGTGCCCGTTGACATCGCCGAGACGGACGCCGACGGCGTCCCCCGGCTGGTCCTCGTCGAACCGGACGGCACCGAGCACCCGGGGCCGCCCGTCACCGGCCCGGACGCCGACTGGCTGGCCCGCTGGTGGCCGTCGGCCGGCCCCGGTACGCGGGCCGAGATCGGGCGGCCCCGCGACGAGGCGTGGGCCGCGGCGGTCGGCACCCTGCGGGCCGGGCTCGCGGTCGCCGTCGACTACGGGCACACGGCCGCGGCCCGGCCGCCGTACGGCACCCTCACCGGATTCCGCGCCGGGCGGGAGGTGCCGCCGGTGCCCGACGGCGAACGGGATCTGACCTCGCACGTCGCCATGGACGCCTGCCGGGCCGCCGGCGCGGACGCGCACGGACTGCCGGGGGCGACGCTCGTCCCGCAGCGGGACGCCCTGACGGCCCTCGGGGTGGTCGCGGACCGGCCGCCCCTCACGCTGGCCTCGTCGGACCCGGTGGCGTATCTGCGGGCGCTGTCGGCGGCGGGCGAGGCGGGTGAACTGCTGGCCCGGGGCGGCCTCGGGGACTTCCTCTGGCTGCGTCAGCCCGTACCGCCCCGGCCGGTGGCGGCGGAGCCCGGACGACCGTGAGGGCACGGGCCGTACCGGTGGCGGCCCGGGGGATACTGAGCCCATGACGGAGACCACGTTCAGCCTCGGCGGGGCCGCGGACAGTACCGACATGGTGCTCAACATCGGGCCGCAGCACCCGTCGACCCACGGGGTGCTCCGGCTCCGTCTGGTGCTGGACGGCGAGGTCATCCGGGAGGCCGAGCCCGTCGTCGGCTATATGCACCGGGGGGCGGAGAAGCTCTTCGAGGCCCGGGACTACCGCCAGATCATCATGCTCGCCAACCGGCACGACTGGCTCTCCGCGTTCTCCAACGAGCTGGGCGTGGTGATGGCCGTCGAGCGGATGCTGGGCATGGAGGTGCCCGAGCGCGCGGTCTGGATCCGGACCCTGCTGGCCGAGTTGAACCGGGTCCTGAACCATCTGATGTTCCTCGGCTCCTACCCGCTGGAGCTGGGCGGGATCACCCCCGTCTTCCACGCGTTCCGGGAACGCGAGGAGTTGCAGGCGGTGATGGAGGAGGTCTCCGGCGGCCGGATGCACTACATGTTCAACCGGGTCGGCGGATTGAAGGAGGACCTGCCCGCGGGCTGGGCGGACCGGGTCCGGCGGGCCGTGGCGGACGTACGGTCCCGGATGGACGTCTACGACCGGCTGGTCCTCGGCAACGAGATCTTCCGGGGCCGGACCCGGGGCGTCGGCGTACTGGGCGCGGAGGCGGTACACGCGTACGGGGTCAGCGGGCCCATCGCCCGCGCCTCCGGCGTCGACTTCGACCTGAGGCGGGACGAGCCGTATCTGGCGTACGGGGAGCTGGGCGGCGTACTGAAGGTGGTGACCCGGCCCGACGGGGACTGCCTGGCCCGCTTCGAGGTACTGCTGGAGCAGACCCACAACTCCCTCGATCTGGCCGACGCCTGCCTCGACCGGCTGGCGGAGCTGCCGCCGGGGCCGGTGAACCAGCGGCTGCCGAAGGTGCTGAAGGCGCCGGAGGGGCAGACGTACGCCTGGACCGAGAACCCGCTCGGGATCAACGGCTACTACCTGGTCTCCAAGGGCGAGAAGACGCCCTACCGGCTGAAGCTGCGCTCGGCGTCGTTCAACAACATCCAGGCGCTGGCCGTTCTGCTGCCGGGCACGCTCGTCGCGGACATGGTGGCGATCCTGGGGTCGCTGTTCTTCGTCGTCGGCGACATCGACAAGTAAGGTCCCGGCGGGCCGCCGCCCGGTACGAAACGCCGCCGCCCGGCTCCTCTTCGAAGAGGAGCCGGGCGTTTTGTCGGCCGGAAAGGCCGAATGGGCCGGACGGGCTGTTACGAGCTGAGCGCGTCGCGCAGTCCGGTCATGTCCAGCTTCTCGGTCTCGTCGTGCGCGGTGAGGTCGATGACCTGTCCCACCGGGGTCCTGGCGCCGCCGTGCCGGGAGTGCTCGGCGAGGGCTTCCTCGCCGACGACATCGGCGAGATCGGAGTGCTGGGCCGCCGCGATCGCCAGGTCCTCGGGGGACTCGGCCGCCTCCCCGGTCCCCGCCGGGTCGGCGGCGGTGCCGGAGGGCTGCTGCCCGGGGGCGCCGGTACCGAAGAAGTCGAAGCCGCCCTCGGGCCGCCGGGTGGGAGTACCGGTCGTACGACGCGGACCGTACGGGGCGATCGCCGCGGGGCCCGGCCCGATCGCCCGGACGGTCCGCCCGGCGGGCGGCCGGGGCAGGGCCCTCGGGCCGCCGTGCGCGGCGGTGTCGGCACCCGCCGGAAGCGGGGCAGCCGGTACGGGGGCCTTCGCCCCGGGCGGCACCGGCACCGCCGCGGCTGCCGGGACCGGGGCAGGGGCAGGGGCCGCCGGGGCGGCGGTGACCGGCGCGGGGGCCATCCCTCCGGGCGGCACCGGTACGGGCGCCATCGGCACCGACGTCATCGGCGCGGGCGCCGGAGCGCCGTTCACCGCCGTGGCCACGGCGACCGCGCCGCTCGTCATCACACCCGTGGTGGCGGTCGTGGGACCGGCCGGGCCGCCCTCGGCGGGCCCGGCGGCCGCAGCCGGCGCCGAGGGGCCCTCGGTACTGCCCCCGCTCGCCGCACCGGAGTTCGTGGCGGTCTTCGCCGCCGTCCCGGTACCGGTCGCGGCGGGCGCCTTGCCGCCGCCCGGACCTCCGCCGGGGCCACCCGGACCACCGGGACCGCCGGGACCGCCGGGACCGCTCGGGCCGCCGCCGTCGGTCCGGTCGTCGTCCGTCCGGGGCGTGTCCGGCGTCTGCCCGGCCGCCGTACGGTCCCTCTGGTCCGCCGCGTTACGGGCCAGCGCGTCCAGCGCCCGGGCCGCGCGCAGATACAGCGCCGGAGTCGGGGCCGCCCCGGACCCGGCCCCGGTCAGCGCCTTCGGCGGCTGCTTCGTCCCGGCCGGCGGCGGCTCGGCGGTCCGCTTGCGGCGGCCCTCCAGCGCGCTGGCCCGGCCCGTCTCCGCCGCCGCGTACCGGCGCAGCAGTTCGGCGTGCTCATTGCGGAGCTTGGCCAGTTCGACCCGCTTGGCCCGGAGCTTGGTCTCCAGCTTGGCCCGCCGCTCGCGGATCTCCTCCGCCTCGGACTCCAGCTCGGCTATTCGCTCCTCACTGCGCCAGGCGTCACTCGCCCGGCCCCGGGTGAGATCGGCGACCCGGAGGCCCGCCGCCCGGTCCCAGCGGCGCATCAGCACCGCCCCGGTCACGGCGGCGGCAGCGGCGACCGCGGCCAGCGATCGCAGCAGCAGCGGATCGGTGAGGAACCACGCGCCGGCGGCGCTCAACACCGAAGCTCCGGCCACCGCCGACGGCGGCAGCAGCCTGTGCAGGGGAGGGGAATGGCGGTGACGTCCACGGGGCATGGCCCGAAATTTACCGTGCGTAGCCCCCGAATGGGATGGCGGGGTGGACAATTGTCCTGCGACTAAGCGCGATCGGCGGCCGAAGGCCCATGATTCGACGGCGCCGCCCGGGCCGCGAAGTTCCGAACTCCCCCGAGGTACCCGGTTCCACCGGTCTGCCGGTTCTTCACCGCCCCTTCACGGCACTTCATCACATGGTTCCGATACCTCCGCCCGGCATACCGCCGTCCCGTAACGGACTCCGATACGACAGCCGTTGCGGAGCCGGTTACGGCGATGGTTACGGACCTCGTAACGGAACCCCATAACGAGGCCGCGTATCGGGGTCCGTTACAGAACCCCGTTACGGGCGGGATACCCGGGGCGAGTGGTGCCCCGGGTACGCCGGTTCCGGCAATCCCCGGCCGCGCCGCCGCTACTTCTTCAGCAGCGCCTTCGACGTCAGATACTCCTTCGCCACGTCCTCGGGCTTGGCCCGCTCGGAGTCCACCTTGCGGTTGAGGGCGGCCAGGTCCTCGGTGGTGAGGACCTTCGTGAGCCGGTCGAGGGCGGCGGCTATCGCGGGGTCGCCCGCGTCCTTCGCGTTCACCACGGGCAGGACGTTGTCGGCGTTCTGGAGCTTCTTGTCGTCCGCCAGGAAGACCAGTCCTTCCATCACGGCGTCCGTCGTGGTGGTGAGCACGAGCTGCGCGTCGCCGTCCTTCACCGCCTGCTTGGACTGCGGGGTGCCTACGCCCTTGGGGTCGATACCGGTGACGTCGATGCCGTACGTCTTCTTCAGACCGGGCGCGCAGAAGGGCCGTACGGCGCACTCGTCACCGGCCGCGATCCGGACCCCCAGCTTCGCCCGGCCCAGATCGGAAAGGGTCTTGAGGTTGTTCTTCTCCGCGAATTCGGCACTCACGGCGAAGGCGTTCTGATCGACCGCGCCACCCGCCGGGAGGACCTTGAGGCCGCGCGGTTCGGCCAGCTCGGTGAGGGCGGCCACGGTGGCCGTGACATCGCTGGACGCGACCGGCTTCTGCTCCGGCGCCTTCGGCCCGTTCACCTTCGCGTTCAGGAATTCGGCGAGGGTCGCCGCGTATTCCGGGACGATGTCGATCTCGCCCTTCTCCAGCGATGGTTCGTACAGCTCCCGGTTCTTCACCGTGGTGACGGAGGTCTTATAACCGTGCTCCGCGAGGAGTTGGGCATACAGCTCGGCCAGGATCTTCGACTCGGTGAACGCGGCGGCCCCTACGACGAGGGATCCCTTTCCGCCCGAACCGTCCTTCGACTTCTCCAGACTGTCGCCGTCACCGCAGGCGGCGAGGGTGCCCGCGAGCGCCAGTGCCGTCATCGCGGCGGCGGCACCCCGGAAAGCCTTCGCGGACCTCACGGACTTGATGGACTGCGTGGACTTCCTGGACTTCATGGACACGGGTGTCTCTCCGTTCGGACGGCCGCGGCCCGGACCGGACGCGGTGGATGGGGCGGTGGAAAGCCGGATGGAGCCGAATACGGCGCCGAATCAGGCCGAATCAGACGGGACGGGAGCCGGAGGGGGTGAAGGCAGCCGGGCCACCCGGGCGCTCAGCCGCCCGCGCCCGCCGGGGCGGGTCGGCGGTCCGCCGTACGCCGGGCCCGGCGGCGCGCGGCCCCCGGGTCGACCAGCCGGTCCAGCCCGATCAGCGCCCCCTCGACGGTCAGCGCGAGCAGCGCCGCGAGCAGCGCCCCGGCCACGACCTGAGGGGTGTTGTAGGTGTTGAACCCGGCGGTGATGATCCGGCCGAGGCCGCCCTGTCCGACCATGGACGCGATGGTCGCGGTGGCCACCACCTGGACGGCGGCGGACCGGATCCCGGTCATCAGCAGCGGATAGGCCAGCGGAAGCTCGACCCGGCGGAAGATCTGCGGGCCGGACATCCCCATCCCGCGCGCGGCTTCGACGACCGCCCGGTCCACCTCCCGCATCCCGACATAGGCATTGGTGAGCAGCGGTGGGACGGCGAAGAGGACCAGGGCGATGATCGTCGGCAGATAGCCCTCGCTCCGCAGCGGGGTGAGCATCAGCAGCGCCAGGACCGCGAAGACCGGGATCGCCCGCCCGGCGTTGGAGAGATTGACCGCGAGCGTGCCGCCGCGCCCGATGTGGCCGAGCCAGAAGGCGATCGGCAGGGCGATCGCGCAGGCGACGGCGAGGGCGACCCCGCTGACGTACACATGCTCGCCCAGCCGGTGCCAGACACCGCTCTCCCCCGACCAGTTGGATCCGGTGGCGAGCCAGGTCCACGCGTCGGCCACGACTCCCATCAGGCCCCCTCCCCCGCAGGCTGTATTCGGGCACCGGGCGGCCCGCCGGCCGGGTTCCCCGGGCCACCGGCCGTCCGGGCGCGCCGGGGGCTCCTGGTCCACGGCGTCAGCAGCCGCTGGATCCCCAGCAGCAGCAGATCGGCGGTGACGGCGAGTAGTACGCAGAGCACCGAAGCGGTCAGCACCTGGGCCTTGAAGGTGGTCTGCACCCCTTCGTCGATCAGATTGCCCAGACCGCCCTTGCCGACCAGGGCGCCGACGGTCGTCAGCGCGATCGTCGACACCGTCGCCATCCGCACCCCGGCCATCAGCGCCGGTATCGCCAGCGGCAGTTCGACTTCCCAGAGCAGCCGCCCCGGCCCGTAACCCATCCCCCGGGCGGCCTCCCGCGCCTCGGCGGGCACGGCGGCCAGCCCGGCCAGGATGTTCCGGACCAGGATCGTCAGCGAATAGAGCACCAGGCCGGTGACGACGAGGGCGGCCGAGAGGCCGAAGACCGGCAGCAGCAGCGAGAACATCGCCAGCGACGGAATCGTGTACAGCAGGGTCGTCAGACCGAGGACGGGACCGGCGAAGGCCGGCTTCGCCCGGGCCAGCAGGGCGAGCGGAAAGGCGACCGCGAGCCCGATCAGCACGGAGACGACGGTGATCCACACATGTTCGGCCGTGGCGTCCGTCAGCTCCTGGCTCCGGGAGCGCAGATACTCCCCGCAGATCCAGTCATTGGCCGCCAGACAGCTCTGCCCCGCGGCCGTGCCGATACTCATGCTCCCCCACCTCCCCGTCGGCGCCGAACCTATGTCTGGTGCCCGGAAACGACCCTAACTCCCGCCACCGACAATCGCCCGGGGGTATCCCACGGCGGCAACATGGGCTTCACAGACCACCGGCACAATGGGGAACCATGATCCGTTTCGAGCACGTCACCAAGCGGTACGCGGACGGCACGACGGCCGTCGACGATCTGTCGTTCGAGGTGAACGAGGGCGAACTGATCACGCTCGTCGGCCCGTCCGGCTGCGGCAAGACCACCACGATGAAGATGGTGAACCGGCTGATCGAGCCGACCTCCGGCCGGATACTCCTCGACGGCGAGGACATATCCACCGTCGATCCGGTCCGGCTGCGCCGCCGGATCGGCTATGTCATCCAGCAGGTCGGACTGTTCCCGCACAAGACCGTCCTCGACAACACGGCGACCGTTCCGCATCTGCTGAACTGGTCCCGCAAGAAGGCCAGGGCCCGGGCCGCCGAACTCCTCGACCTGGTCGGACTCGACCCGTCCGTGCACGGCGACCGCTACCCCGACCAGCTCTCCGGCGGCCAGCGCCAGCGGGTCGGTGTGGCCCGCGCGCTCGCCGCCGATCCGCCGGTGCTGCTGATGGACGAGCCGTTCGGCGCGGTCGACCCGGTGGTCCGCGAGCATCTCCAGAACGAGTTCCTGCGGCTCCAGTCGCAGGTCCGCAAGACGGTGCTCTTCGTCACGCACGACATCGAGGAGGCCGTCCGGCTCGGTGACCGGATCGCCGTCTACGGCGCCGGGCGGATCGAGCAGTTCGACGCGCCCGCGGCGGTGCTGGGCGCGCCCGCGACGCCGTACGTCGCCGATTTCGTCGGCGCCGACCGGGGGTTGAAGCGGCTCTCCGTCACCCCGATCGAGGAGGGCGATCTGGAGCAGCCGCCGGTGGTCCGGCTGGACGATCCGCTCCCCGCCGACCTGGGCGCGCGCTGGGCCGTCGTCCTCGACGCCGAGGGCGCCCTGCACGGCTGGATCCCGGCGGAACCCGCCCGCGCCGCGGGCGGCGGCACCGGGGGCGGCGCGCGGGGCACCGTACGGGACCATGCCCGCCGGATGGAGGCGTGGCTGCCGCTGGGCGCGTCCCTGAAGCAGGCTTTCGCCACCATGCTCCAGCACGACGCGGGCTGGATCGCGGTGGTCGACCGGGAGTCGGAGGGACGTTTCCTCGGGGTGCTGACCCCGGCCCGGCTGCACGAGGCGCTGCGCCGCTCCATCGACGCGGACGGGCGGGACGTGCCGCGTACGGAGGTCGATCTGGAGTCCGTCGACGCGCTCCCGGACCCGGCCGCGCCGCGCCGCCCGTAGCCCCGGCCGTAGCTCAGTTCGTACGCGGCCCCGCACGGCCGGAACTTTCCGGTCCGGGCGCGCGGGGCCGCGTACGGGGTACGGGGATCAGGCGGAGGTAAGCCGTCCGCTCAGCCACTCCAGCGCCGGGGGGATCTCCCGCTTCCAGGTGGTGAAGTTGTGGCCGCCGCTGTCCAGCAGGATCGACGACACCCGGGCGGGCGGCCGTACCTTGTCGATGAAGCGGAGGGTGTCCTTCAGATTGGGTTCGCCCTTCTTCGACGAGGTGACCAGGAAGGACGTCTTCGCGGGCGGCTTGTTGTCCAGGCTCCACAGCAGGTTCGCGCGCTGCCGCAGCTCCTTCTTCCCCTGGAACAGATCGCCGGTCGTCCGGTCCTCGGGCGCCTCGTAGTAGGCGGAGAGCCCGGCCCCGGCGGCGAACCGGTCGGGATGGTGGAGCGCGATCTTCAGGGAGCAGTAGCCGCCGGTGGAATTGCCGATGATGCCCCAGTTAGCGGCGTTCGTACCGACCCGGTAGACACCGGCGACCGCGGTGGGCAGATCGTCGGCGAAGAACGTCTCGGTCTGCGGCCCGCCCGGAATGTCGACGCATTCGGTGTCCCGGGGCGGTGCCACGGTCGGCCGCAGCATCACCAGCACCATCGGCTGGATCTTCCCCTTCGCCGCCATTTCGTGCGCGGTCCTCGGATACTTCAGCGCCTTGATCAGATTCTCGGCGGTGCCGGGATAGCCGGTGAGGACGATCGCGGCCGGAAAGCGCTTCTTCGCGTACTGCGGCTGGAAGTACTCGGGCGGCAGATAGACATAGGCCGGGCTCTTGATCGCGGACTTCTCGCCGTCGACGGCGATCTTCTGGATCTGGCCGCCCCGCTCGGGCCGGTCGCCGCCGGGGACGTCCAGCCGCTGGGTGCCCATCACCTTGATCCGCTTGCCGCCCGCCGAGTGGTCCACGACCACCCCGAGGTCCTGCTGCTTGCCGAAGAGGTCGGCCCAGGACCCGTAGAAGAGGAACGCGTTGTTCGCCACCAGGCCGACCGAGGCGAAGATCGCCAGCTGGGTGGCGAGCAGCAGGGCTATCCGGCCGGTGACGGCACGCCACGTTCTCCCCGCGAGCCGGGGCCAGAGCCAGATCGTCGAGGCGAACAGCACGACGGCCGCTACGACCGCCATGACCAGGACCGTAGTACTGGTCAGACCCATGGGAGGGCCCTTCCTTGTCGGGGGCCCCGACAGCCGGGACCGGCGAAATGTTCAGATTCCCCGGACAGGAAGGAACCCGTCCAGGAGGACTTTCGTCCTACAGGGCGCACATCGCCCGAGCCGTCCGACCAACGGCTCACCGGCGGAAGAAACTCTCGCGAAGCAGAACGAGCACAAGAAGTACCGGAGCACAGTACTGCCATGTCCGTATCCCTAGATGGTGATAAATCGCCTTCGGTTCCCCGGCCGTCAGATCGGAATCACGACGGACGGAACCTGGACGAACAGTCCGGAATCACTCCGGACCGGAACACCGGATCACCGGGACAGGGGACGAGGGACACCGAAACGGGGGCGGAGAAGACCATGAGGAAACGGGCGATGAAGGAACGAATACAGCGGGTGGCGGACGGCGTACGGCGGATTCCGTTCGGCCCCCGTCCGGAGTCCGTGCCCGCGTTCGTCGGCACGGCGTGCACGCTGGTCGGACTGATCGACATCGCCTCCGGGATCGTGCCGCGATTCCGCCACAGCAGCGCCCACGCCCTCGTCGAGGTCCTGCCGGGCGCGACCGGGCCCTTCGCCGCCGCCCTCTCCCTCGGGGTCGGCGTACTGCTCCTGCTGCTCGCGCACGGCCTCAAGCGGCACAAGCGGCGGGCCTGGCGGGCGGCGGTGATCCTGCTCCCGGTCGGCGCCTTCGTCCAGTACGCGTACCGCGAATCCGTCGTCGGAGTGGCGGTCTCCCTGCTGGTGCTGGCGCTGCTGCTGCGCCACCGGGCCCAGTTCTCGGCCCTGCCCGACCCGCGCAGCCGCTGGAAGGCGCTGGCCAATTTCGTGGTGATGAGCGCCGGATCGATCGGCCTCGGCCTGGTCGTGGTCAGCGCCCACCCCGACAACGAACTGGGCAACCCCGGCATCGCCGACCGGCTGGAGCACACCCTCTACGGCCTCTTCGGCTTCGAGGGCCCGATCGCCTACGCGGGCGACGACTCCTGGACCGTCGGCTACTCCCTCGGCGCGCTCGGCCTGCTGACCGCCGTCACCACCATCTACTTCGCCTTCCGGCCCGAGCACCCCACCGCCCGGCTCACCGAGGAGGACGAGCGGCAGCTACGCGAACTCCTCGACCGGCACGGCGCCCGCGACTCCCTCGGCCATTTCGCGCTCCGCCGCGACAAGAGCGTCGTCTTCTCGCCCAGCGGCAAGGCCGCCGTCTGCTACCGGGTGGTGTCCGGGGTGATGCTGGCCAGCGGCGACCCCATCGGGGACGTCGAGGCGTGGCCCGGCGCGATCGAACGCTTCATGGACGAGGCGAAGGCCCATTCCTGGACACCCGCCGTGATGGGCTGTTCGGAGACCGGCGGCCAGGTGTGGACCCGGGAGACCGGCCTCGACGCGCTGGAACTCGGCGACGAGGCGGTGGTGGACGTCGCGGATTTCTCCCTCTCCGGGCGCGCCATGCGCAATGTCCGGCAGATGGTCAAACGGATCGAGCGCAATGGCTACACCACCCGCGTTCGACGCGCCCGTGATCTGTCGGAGCCGGAGCTGGCGCAGGTCAGGAAGGCCGCCGAGGAATGGCGCGGCACGGAGACCGAACGCGGCTTCTCCATGGCGCTCGGCCGGATCGGCGACCCCTCGGACGGGGACGCGGTGATCGCCACCGCCCACAAGGACGACCCGGACTCCCCGTACGGCGATCTGAAGGCGATCATCCACTTCGTTCCGTGGGGGAAGGACGGGATGTCCCTGGAGCTGATGCGGCGCGACCGCTCGGCCGACCCCGGGATGAACGAACTGCTGATCGTGGCCGCCCTCCAGGCCGCGCCCGGCCTCCGGGTCGAGCGGGTCTCCCTCAACTTCGCGATGTTCCGCTCGGCGCTCGCCCGGGGCGAGAAGATCGGCGCCGGGCCGGTCCTGCGGGCCTGGCGGGGGCTGCTGGTCTTCCTCTCCCGCTGGTTCCAGATCGAGTCGCTGTACAAGTTCAACGCCAAGTTCCAGCCGCGCTGGGAGCCCCGGTTCGTGGTCTTCCGCAAGTCGGGCGATCTGCCCCGGATCGGCTTTGCCGCGATGCAGGCGGAGGGGTTCGTTCCGCCGGGTCCGCCGCGCCCGTTCGCGGCCCGCAGGCCCCCGCGCCCGGAGCGCCCCTGCACCCATGTGATCCCGGTCACCGCCCGTCCGGCGTCCGGGGTGGGCCGGGCCGCGTAACGGGGGGCGGGCCTCGGGCGCCGATCGCGATCCCGGGGCGCGGGCCTACGCTGGCCCTATGAGTACGTTGCGTGGATTGCCGGAGTGGGACCGCTGCGCGGTCATGGGCGTCGTGAACGTCACCCCGGACTCCTTCTCCGACGGAGGGCGCTGGTTCGACACCACCGCCGCCGTCAAGCGGGGCATAGACCTGGTCGCGGACGGCGCCGACCTGGTGGACGTCGGCGGCGAGTCGACCCGTCCCGGTGCCAGCCGGGTGGACGAGGAGGAGGAGCTGCGGCGGGTGGTGCCCGTGGTCCGCCAGCTCACCGCCGAGGGCGTCACGGTCTCCGTCGACACCATGCGGGCGCGGGTCGCCGACCGGGCGGTCGCCGCCGGAGCCGTACTCGTCAACGATGTCAGCGGCGGACTCGCCGACCCGGAGATGGTCCCGGCGGTCGCCGCCGCGGGCGTCCCGTTCGTGGTCATGCACTGGCGTGGTTTCAGCCATGACATGAACAGCCGGGCCGTCTACGGGGACGTGGTCACCGAGGTCGTCGGGGAGCTGCGGACCCGGATGGAGGCCGTCGTGGCGGGCGGGATCCCGCCCGAGCTGATCGTCGTCGACCCCGGGCTCGGCTTCGCCAAGGAGGCCGCCCACGACCTGGCGCTGGTCGCCCGGCTCGACGCCCTGCGCGAGCTGGGCCGCCCGCTGCTGGTCGCCGCCTCCCGCAAGCGGTTCCTGGGCCACGTACTGGCCGGGGACACCAAGGACGGGCTGCCGCCGCGCGCCCGGGAGCGGGACGCGGCCACGGCGGCGATCTCGGCGATCGCCGCGTACGAAGGAGCCTGGGCGGTACGGGTCCACGAGGTCCGGGCCACCGCCGACGCCGTACGGGTCGCCCGGGCCGTCGGGGCCGCCCGGTGACCCCGGGCCCCGGAACGGGGGACGACAACCCCGGCGACGGGCCGGGCGACGGCTCGCGGCGTCGGGAGCCGGGGCCTTCGGGACGGCCGGAACCCGCCCCCTCTCAAGAGGAGGCCGACATCGCCGCCGTGACCGCGGCCAATACCGCCTTCTACGAGGCCGTGGAGCGCGGCGACGCCGACGCCATGGACGAGCTGTGGCTCCTCGACGACGGAGTGTCCTGCGTCCACCCGGGGTGGCCGGTGCTCTCCGGCCGGGGCGAGGTGCTCCGCTCGTACGCGCTGATCATGGCTCATACCGATTACATCCAGTTCTTCCTCACCGACGTACGGGTCGAGATCGCCGCCGATACGGCCGTCGTCACCTGTACCGAGAACATCCTCAGCAGCGACCCGGCGGAACCCGCCGACGAACCGGGCGCCCTGGTCGGCGCGCATGTCGTGGCCACCACGGTGTTCCGGCGCGCGGGCGACGACTGGCGCATCTGGTCCCACCACGGATCACCGGTCCTCACCGAGGACGACGGCCCGGGCGGCCCCGGCGACGGCCCGGCGGGTGGCTGATACCGGACGCCGGACACCGCTGGGGGGTACCCGTCCGCGAATGGTGTCAGTGGGCGCAGGTAGATTCGAATCGGGCGAAGGCGCCCGCCGGGCCCGGTACGTACGGGCCGCACCGGCGGTGCCCGCCCGTACGAGACCCGAAGACCTGACGTAGCAGAAGCAGCAGAAGAAGCAGACGGACGACAGACCGACGGCCCCGCGGACCGCCAGCCGGACCGGGGGCCGACCGATGACTTACGGACAGCAGGAGTGATTCGCGTGGATCGTGTCGCGCTGCGCGGCCTCAAGGCCCGCGGGCACCACGGCGTCTTCCCCCGGGAGCGCGAAGAGGGCCAGACCTTCATCGTCGATCTGGTGCTCGGACTCGACACCCGGCCCGCCGCGGCCGACGACGACCTGGCGAAGACCGTCCACTACGGCCTGGTGGCCGAGGAGGTCGTGGCCATCGTCGAGGGCGACCCCGTGGACCTCATCGAGACCCTCGCCGAACGGATCTCCGCGGCCTGCCTCAAGTTCGACGGCGTCGAGGAGGTGGAGGTCGTGGTGCACAAGCCGGACGCGCCGATCACCGTGCCCTTCGACGACGTCACCGTCACCATCCGCCGGAGCCGGACATGAGCGACCCCACGGTGCAGCCCGTACCGACCTCCGTCGTCGAGCAGGTCGACGCCGCGGACACCACCCTCTCCAACCCCCGCCGCGCCGTCCTCGCCCTCGGCTCCAACCTGGGGAACCGCCTGGAGACCCTCCAGGGCGCCGTCGACGCGCTGGAGGACACCCCCGGCGTCCGGGTCAAAGCGGTCTCCCCCGTCTACGAGACCGAGCCGTGGGGCGTCGAGCCCGGCTCCCAGCCGTCGTACTTCAACGCGGTCGTCGTCGTCCGCACCACCCTGCCGCCGAAATCCCTGCTGGAACGGGGCCAGGCCATCGAAGAGGCGTACGAGCGGGTCCGCGACGAGCGCTGGGGCCCCCGGACCATCGACGTCGACATCGTGGCGTACGCGGACGAGGTCTCCGCCGACCCCGTCCTCACCCTGCCCCACCCCAGAGCCCACGAACGGGCCTTCGTCCTCGCGCCCTGGCACGACATCGACCCCGCCGCCGAGCTGCCCGGACACGGCGCCGTCGCCGATCTGCTGACCGCCGTCGGACGGGACGGCGTCGCCGTCCGGGCCGACCTGGAACTCCGCCTGCCGGAATAGTCGTTAGGCTCGTGCCGACGGCCCCGCGGACGACCGCGCGCGCCGTCGGCCGACGAGACCGTACAGAAAGGACGTGGACGCCCGGTGAAGCAGCTACACCTCGGGGTGCTGGCCGGGATTTTCGTCGCGGCCGGAGTGCTGTCGTGGGCGGCGGCCCGGCTGTGGGACTCCTTCGGCACCCTGCCCGCGGTGCCGCTGGCCGCGCCGATCGTGCTCGCCGTCATCGCGGCGGTCCTCGCCGCGACGGCGCTCTCCATCCGCTCCCGCCTCAAGGCCCAACGCGAACGGCGCCCCGGAGCGAAGGGCGTCGAACCCCTGATGGCCGCGCGGGCACTGGTCTTCGGCCAGGCCAGCGCGCTGGTGGCGGCGCTGGTCAGCGGGATGTACGGCGGAGTGGGCGTCTTCCTGCTCGGCTCCCTCGACATCCCGGCCCGCCGCGACCAGGCGATCTACGCGGGGGCGTCGGTGGTCGCGGGCATCGCGGTCATCGCGGCGGCGCTCTTCCTGGAGCGCGTCTGCAAACTCCCCGACGACCCGGAGGCCCTCGCCCCGGGCGCCACGCCGCACTAGGCAGTCCCCGAGCCGGCGTAGCGGCCTTCCCTGGGGACCCCCAGCGCGTTGCCCCTCCACGGCGTCGCCGAAAGAACCAGGCCGCGCCCGGCGGCCTGCTGTTGTTCGCGGTCCGCACCACCGTCGTGGCTTGTCTCGCAGTTCCGCCCCCTATGCCTTCGGCAATGGGGGGACCCCCAGCGCCACCTGGGTTGCCCTCCTGGCCGCCCTCGGAAAGAGGCCGACCCTCCTACCAGGAGCGAGGCCCGTTTCAGGGCCAGCGCTCGGGAGAGCATTTAGGGGCGCGGGGAACTGCGCGACAAGCCCACGACGGCGCGCGGTCGGCAAAGACGGGCGGGGACCACTCACGGACTCCGTCGCGGCGCACCCCACAGCGGGAGGCGCCCTGCGGGAGGCGCCCCCGCGCTTACGCCATGATCAGGCTCATCGCCTCGTTGCGGGTCGCCGGGTCGCGGAGCTGGCCGCGTACCGCGGAGGTGATCGTCTTCGCGCCGGGTTTGCGGACGCCGCGCATCGTCATACACATGTGCTCGCACTCGACGACCACGATCACGCCCCTCGGTTCGAGGATCTCCATCAGGGAGTCGGCGATCTGGGTGGTGAGGCGCTCCTGGACCTGGGGGCGGCGGGCGTAGACGTCGACCAGGCGGGCCAGCTTGGAGAGCCCGGTGATCTTGCCGTCGCTGGAGGGGATGTAGCCGACGTGGGCGACGCCCACGAAGGGCACCAGGTGGTGCTCGCAGGAGCTCATCACCTCGATGTCCTTGACCAGCACCATCTCGTCGTGGCCGAGGTCGAAGGTGGTGGTGAGGACGTCCTCCGGCTGCTGCCAGAGCCCGGAGAATATCTCGCGGTAGGCGCGGGCCACCCGGGCCGGGGTCTCGCGCAGGCCCTCACGGTCGGGGTCCTCACCGACCGCGATGAGCAGCTCGCGGATCGCGTTCTCGGCGCGCTTCTCGTCGAACTCGCCGATCGGGCTCGCCCCGCTCAGGGTCACCGGGTCGGTCATCTGTGCCTCGTTCCTCTTGCTCCGCACTCGCACGGTCATGCGAATGCCGCGTCCCCCCAGGCTAGAACCTGGGGGGACGCGGCAGCCATCCCGGTACGGGTGTGACGCGGGAGACATCCCGGTCGCACCCGGGGCGTCAGCTGGGCTCGGGGCGGTCCTCCGGGGCCACCTCGAGGCCGGGCTTGGTGGTGTCCGTCGGGGCCGGGGTGCCGTTGGCTCCCGTGGCTCCGTTGGTGTTCGTCAGTGCCAGCTCCTTGGGGGAGAGCACCGGCGGACGGGTGGAGGGCGTACGGTGCGTCGAGCCGGTCCACGCGGGACGGGCCGGGCGCCGGACGATCGGGGCGAAGATCTCGGCGATCTCCTCCTTGCCGAGCGTCTCCTTCTCCAGCAGCTGGAGGACCAGGTTGTCGAGGACGTCCCGGTTCTCCACCAGGATCTCCCACGCCTCGTTGTGCGCGGTCTCGATCAGCTTCTTGACCTCTTCGTCGACGAGCGCCGCGACCTCTTCCGAGTAGTCGCGCTGGTGCGCCATCTCACGGCCGAGGAAGGGCTCGGTGTTGTCGCCGCCGAACTTGATCGCGCCGAGGCGCTCGGTCATGCCGTACTGGGTGACCATGGCCCGCGCGGTGGCGGTGGCCTTCTCGATGTCGTTGGCCGCGCCGGTGGTCGGGTCGTGGAAGACCAGTTCCTCCGCCGCGCGTCCGCCCAGCATGTAGGCCAGCTGGTCGAGCATCTCGTTGCGGGTGGTGGAGTACTTGTCCTCGTCCGGCAGGACCATCGTGTAGCCGAGGGCCCGGCCGCGCGACAGGATGGTGATCTTGTGGACCGGGTCGGAGTTCGGCGAGGCCGCCGCGACCAGGGCGTGACCGCCCTCGTGGTACGCGGTGATCTTCTTCTCCTTGTCCGACATGATCCGGGTCCGCTTCTGCGGGCCCGCGACCACCCGGTCGATCGCCTCGTCCAGCGAGTGGTTGTCGATCAGCTTCTTGTCGCTGCGCGCGGTGAGCAGCGCGGCTTCGTTGAGCACGTTCGACAGGTCGGCGCCGGTGAAGCCGGGGGTCCGCCGGGCGACGGCGCCCAGGTCGACGTCGGGCGCGACCGGCTTGCCCTTCTGGTGGACCTTGAGGATCTCCAGCCGGCCCTGCATGTCGGGGCGGTCGACGGCGATCTGCCGGTCGAAGCGGCCGGGACGCAGCAGCGCCGGGTCGAGGATGTCGGGCCGGTTGGTGGCGGCGATCAGGATGACGCCGCCCTTGACGTCGAAGCCGTCCATCTCGACGAGGAGCTGGTTGAGGGTCTGCTCGCGCTCGTCGTGGCCGCCGCCGAGGCCCGCGCCGCGGTGCCGGCCGACGGCGTCGATCTCGTCGACGAAGACGATGGCGGGGGCGTTGGCCTTGGCCTGCTCGAAGAGGTCGCGGACCCGGGAGGCGCCGACGCCGACGAACATCTCGACGAAGTCGGAGCCGGAGATCGAGTAGAAGGGGACGCCCGCCTCACCGGCGACGGCACGGGCCAGCAGGGTCTTGCCGGTGCCGGGCGGGCCGTACAGCAGCACACCCTTGGGGATCTTGGCGCCGACGGCCTGGAACTTGGCCGGCTCCTGCAGGAACTCCTTGATCTCGTGGAGTTCCTCGACCGCCTCGTCGGACCCGGCCACATCGGCGAAGGTCGTCTTCGGGGTGTCCTTGGTGATCAGCTTGGCCTTGGACTTCCCGAAGTTCATCACCCGGGAGCCGCCGCCCTGCATCTGGTTCATCAGGAAGAGGAAGACCAGCACGATCAGTACGAAGGGCAGCAGCGAGAGCAGGATCGACAGGAACGGGCTCTGCTTGGAGGGCGAGACCGTGTAGCCCTTCTCGATCTCCCCGGACTCGAACTTCTGCTGCAGCGTCTTGGCGAGATCGGCGCCCTGGCTGCCGATATAGCTCGCCTGGATCTTGGAGCTGCCCTTGATCTTCTGGCCGTCCTTCAGTTCGGCCTTGATGATCTGGTCGTCGCCGGTGGTCAGCTTGACCTGTTCGACCTGGTTCTTGTCGATCGCCTGAATGACCTGGCCGGTGTCCACCGTCTTGTAGCCGCCCGAGGAGCCGACGACCTGCATCACCACGACCACGGCAAGGACGACCAGCACGATCCACATGACCGGCCCACGGAAGTATCGCTTCACGTCCATCCATACGGGGCGGTGTCGCCCCGTTCCTCCTGCCCGTAGGTAAATGCTGCTGTGGGAAAAGACTGTTCTTCGGAAGGTACCTCAGCTTGACAACCGCGACCGCACGGTGCGGCGACAAACCCGCCCTCCCACGCATCAACGGCGCGAGGGGTCGGTTGGTTCCCACCGGGATTCCACCGGTATCGGACCGATACCCGGGAACGCCCTGGAAGTAGCTGCCCGGAGGCCCGGCGGCCCATGGCCCGGGACCCGTACGAGAAGGCCCGGGAGGGCCCCGTACGAGTCGCCCCGGGCCCCGCGCGGGGCCGCCGGAACGGTTCAGCCGCCGTAGACGTGCGGCGCCAGGGTGCCGACGAACGGCAGGTTGCGGTACTTCTCGGCGTAGTCGAGGCCGTAGCCCACGACGAACTCGTTGGGGATGTCGAAGCCGATCCACTTGACGTCGATCGCGACCTTTGCGGCATCCGGCTTACGGAGCAGGGTGCAGACCTCGATCGACGCGGGCTCGCGGGAGCCCAGGTTCGACAGCAGCCAGGAGAGGGTCAGCCCGGAGTCGATGATGTCCTCGACGATCAGGACGTGCCGTCCCTTGATGTCGGTGTCGAGGTCCTTCAGGATCCGCACCACACCGGAGGACTGCGTTCCGGCGCCGTACGACGATACGGCCATCCAGTCCATGGTGACCGGGCTGGACAGGGTGCGGGCCAGATCCGCCATCACCATCACGGCGCCCTTGAGCACCCCGACGAGCAGCAGATCCTTGCCCGCGTACTCCGCGTCGATCTTCGCCGCCAGCTCGGCCAGCTTCGCGTCGATCTCTTCCTTGGTGATGAGCACCGACTGGAGGTCGGTGCCCATGTCCTTCTCGTTCACGCGGTCGCTTTCTGTCTCGCCGGGGTGAGGCGCCGGTGGCGGCGGTCTGGATCGCCGGGCGCCTCGGCCTGGTCAGCCTTGCCGGATGACAAGTCTGCCACTCTGCCGTCGCGCCTCGACGCGGCCCGGCAGATTGATGGCACCCTGGCCGCGCCAGCCGGTGATCAGCCGGTCGACCTCCTCGACATGACGGGCGAACAGCGACCCGGCGGGCGATCCGGCGTCGATCACGGCCCGGCGCAGTACCCGGCGGCGGACGGCGGGCGGCAGCGCGTAGAGCTTGGCGCACTCCAGCTCCCCCGACTCGTCCCGTACGGCGGCGTCCGCGTCGGCGGCCCAGCTGTCGAGGGCGTCGGCGTCGTCGCGGGAGAGCTGCGCGGTCCGGGCCAGGGCCTCCACGACGCCCTTGCCGAGCGCCTTCTCCAGCGCCGGAAGGCCCTCGTGGCGGAGCCGGGAACGGGTGTAGGCGGGGTCGGCGTTGTGCGGGTCGTCCCAGACCGGGAGCGCCTGGACCAGGCACGCCTTACGGGCGGTCTGGCGGTCCAGCTCCAGGAAGGGGCGGCGGTAGCGGCGGTGGGCGCCGGAGACGGCGGCCATACCGGACAGGGAACGGATACCGGAACCCCTGGCCAGCCCGAGCAGGACGGTCTCGGCCTGGTCGTCGCGGGTGTGGCCGAGGAGTACGGCGACGGCGCCGTGCCGCTCGGCGGCGGCGTCGAGGGCGGCGTACCGGGCGTCGCGGGCCGCGGCCTCCGGGCCGCCGTCCCGGCCGACCCGGACGGAGACGGCCTCGACCGGGTCCAGACCCATCGCGGCGAGCCGGTTGGCGACCTCGGCGGCACGGAGTCCCGAACCGTCCTGGAGGCCGTGGTCGACGGTGACGGCACCGGCACGGATATCGAGCTTGCGGGCCTCGAACGCGAGGGCGGAGGCGAGTGCCATCGAGTCGGCGCCGCCGGAGCAGGCGACCAGCACGAGAGGGCGGCCGGAGGCGGCGGCCCGGCCGGAGGCCGCGGGGGACGCGACGGGGCGCGGCACGGGGGCGTCGGGGAGCCGGGAGGCGGGGGCCGGGGGGTGGCCGAGCCGTACGGGCCGCTCGGAGTGGGTGGTGCGAGCGGCGGGCGATCCCGGGGCGCCGGGGGCGGGGAAGGAGCCGGGGTTCGGGCCGTGGGGGGTGGGGTGGGGGGTACCCGGGGTGGTGCGGGGGGTGAGCTGGCTCAGGGGGGTGAGGGGGGTTTGGGGGTCGGTGGCCGATCCGGCCGCCGCCGTTCCGGGGCGGGCCGCGGTGGCGCCGACCTCGGTACCGGACCGTTCGGGGTGTCCGGCGTATTCGGTCAGGATGTCGTGGAGGACGCGGCGGACCGCCAGGCGTATCGCCGCGACCGCTGGATGGGGACCCATATCCGGTGCCCTTCGTGAAATGAGGATGTCGGGGGGTGCCTCTGGGGCGCTCCGGGTGGCGTGCTGGCTCGGCGGCTCAGAAGTCGTCACTCAGAGTGCGTCGATGGTGACAGAAGCGGGCCGTTCCCCGAGCATCGCACGCCTAACCCTGGCCATACGGTCCCTCGGACGGGTGACGTGATGCCCTCCAGGGGGGCGTCTCCCGCCCCCCTGACGGCGTACGCCCCCGGCGCACTCACGGTTCCGGCCTACGGTGCACCCGCGCGACCCAGTCCGCGGGCGCGGCGATCTCCGCCTTGGTCGGGAGCGTGTTCGGAGACGTCCACACCTTGTTGAAGCCGTCCATGCCGACCTCCTCGACCACGGCCCGGACGAACCGCTCGCCGTCCCGGTACTGGCGCAGCTTCGCGTCCAGCCCCAGCAGCTTGCGCAGCGCCACGTCCAGCCTGCTCGCACCGCGCGCCCGGCGCTGCTGGAACTTCTCCCGGATCTCGGCGACGGACGGCACGACGGAAGGGCCGACACCGTCCATCACGAAGTCCGCGTGCCCCTCCAGGAGGGACATCACCGCCGTCAGCCGGCCCAGGGTCTCCCGCTGTGCGGGCGTCTGCACCAGCTCGACGAACGACCGGCCGCCCTCGTCCTCCTCGCCCTCCGGACGGGCGCCCGCGAGGGACTGCGCGGCCTCGCGCAGCCGCTCCAGCACCGTCATCGGATCCACGTCCGTCTGCCCGAGGAACGACTGGATCTCGCCCTCCAGATGGTCCCGCAGCCACGGGACGCCCGTGAACTGGGTCCGGTGCGTCTCCTCGTGCAGACACACCCAGAGCCGGAAATCGTGCGGATCGACCTCCAGCTCCCGCTCCACATGGACGATGTTCGGCGCCACCAGGAGCAGCCGGCCGCCGCCGTTGCCCGCGGGCAGATCCCGGGTCGGCGGGGCGAAGGTCTCGTACTGGCCCAGCACCCGGGACGCCAGGAACGACAGCAGCATCCCCAGCTCCACACCCGTCACCTTGCCGCCGACGGCGCCCAGCACCGCGCCGGTCGGGCCGCCGGGGCGGCGGTCCTGCATCTTCTCCAGCAACGGCCGCAGCAACTGCCGGAACCCGGCGACATTCGCCCGGACCCAGCCCGCCCGGTCCACGACGAGTACGGGGGTGTCCTCGGGCTCATGACTCAGCGGGATCATCCGGGTGAACCCCCGGACGTGCTCCTCGGACGCCTTGGCGTGCCGGCGTAGCTCGGCGACGACGGCCCGGGCCTCGTCCCTGCTCACGTCGGGACCGGGCCGTACGAAACGGGTCGCGGTCGCCACGGCGAGGTTCCAGTCGACCATGTCGGTTCCACCGATGCGCGTCATGCGTCAACGGTACGTGGTCGCCTCCGGCGCGGCCGATGTTCCCCGGGCCGGTGCTCCGCAGCTCCCCGTCCGCGCCTTGGCCCTCCGGGTGAGGCCCAGAGACTCGGTCTCGCCCGGCGCCCTGATGTTGTTCGCGGTCCGCGGACCACATGTGGCTTGTCGCGCAGTTCCCCGCGCCCCTGGTTGCCCTCCTGAACGCCCTCGACAAGAGACCGGCCCCTCCCACCAGGGGCCCTTTACAGGGGCAGCGCTCGGGAGGGCATTTAGGGGCGCGGGGAACTGCGCGACAAGCCACGACGGTGGTGCGGACCGCGAACGGCATCAGGTGGCCGGGCGCGGGCCGGGGTTGTGGACCTCAGCCGGAGGGCCAAGGCGCTGGGGGTCCCCCCATTGCCGAAGGCATAGGGGGCGGAACTGCGCGACAAGCCACGACGGTGGTGCGGACCGCGAACGACATCAGGCCACCGGGCGAGACCCGGGTAGTTCGGCGGCAACCCGGAGAGCCGAGGCGCAGGGGGACCGGGGCGCCCTGCGTCAGGGCGTCAGGGCCGTGGCGAGGCGGTCGAGGGCCGGTTGGGCCGCGGACGGGGACGGGGTGCCCGTCGCCAGGAACGCGAAGGCCAGCAGCCCGCCGTCCGGCGTCGCCACCGTTCCCGAGAGCGCGTTGACCCCCGACAGCGTGCCCGTCTTCGCCCGGAGCACCCCGCCCACGGGGGAGTCACCCGTCAGCCGGGACTCCAGCGTGCCGGTGAAGCCGCCGACCGGGAGGCCGGTGAGGACCGGGCGCAGTCCGGGGTGGACGGGTTCCGCCGCCCGGGCCAGCAGCGCCGTCAGGAGCCGGGGGGCCACCCGGCCCCGCCGGTCCAGTCCGCTGCCGTCGGCGAACCGCGCCCCGGCGAGCGGTACCTTCAACGTTCCCAACTGCCGTTTCACGGCCCGTCCCGCGCCCGCGAAGCTCGGCTCCTCCCCCAGCGCGATCGCGGTCTGCCGGGCGAGGGACTCCGCGATGTCGTTGTCGGAGCGGGTCAGCATCCGCTCCACGAGCGCCGACAGCGGCGCCGAGACCACTTCGGCGAGCGGTTTCGCCCCCTTGCCGGGCCGTCCGGGCGCCGGTTCACCGGTGACCTCGACGCCCCGGCCCTCCAGCAGTTCCCCGAACGCCCGCGCCGCCTCGCCCGCCGGGTCGGCGACCCGGTCGCCAGGACCGCCGGAGCCGGAGCCGACGCGGCCCTGGTCGACCATGAGCGGCGTGACCCGGGCGATGTTCGGGTTCACCCCGATCCGGTGCAGGTCGGGGCCGCGGTAGGCGGAGGTGTCGTACGCCAGCGTCACCGCCCGTACCTTCCGGCCGCGCAGATCCCCGGCCGTACGGTCGGCGAGCGTCGCCAGCCGCTTCCGGTCGAGCGTCGCGTCGCCCCCGCCGACGAGGGTCAGTTTCCGGCCGTCCGGGGACGCGCTGACCACCGTCGTGATCCGGTGGTACGGGCCCAGTGCCGACAGCGCCGCCGCGGCCGTGGCGATCTTGACCGTGGAGGCGGGGACGACGGCCCGGCCGGGTTCGCGGCCGTACAGCTCACGCCCGGTCGACAGCTCCACCACAGACACCCCGGGCCGCTTTCCCAGGCCGGGATCGCTCAGCAGCGGTTCGAGGCGGCGGGCCAGCTCCGGATCCGTTCGTACGGCGCCACCGGCCTCCGCCGCCGCCTCGCCCCGGCCCGCTCCGGCGGACGCGCCGAGCGCCTTCAGCACGGGGAGGGCGCTGGGCGCGGGGGCGGGGGCGTGTCCGTCGCCGGGGTGCCTCCGGTCGCCGCCGACGCCGCGACCGCCTGCGGCCCGGTCCGCGGCGGCCCGGTCCCGTTCCGCCGTACGCTGGCCGGATTCCCACGGTCCCGCGGCGACGACCGTCCCGGCCGCCAGGGCCAGTCCCAGGGCGGCGGCACCCGTCGCGAGCTGCCACGTTCGGATGTCGGGCACCTCGTACCAGCCCCTTTCGCGATCACACACCTGCGTGAGGGACACTTAACCACCAGAACTGCGTCTTGCCGCGAACATGGCACTCCGGACGGTGGCGACAGACGGCCGACCGGGGGTCCGGGGTTTACCGCCCGGAAGGGCACAGCGCCACCCTGAGTACCCCAGTACCTGACATATGTGTTGATCATGGAGGAGCCACCCGTGGAGTTCGACGTCACTATCGAGATCCCGAAGGGTTCGCGGAACAAGTACGAGGTCGACCACGAGACGGGCCGTATCCGCCTGGACCGCCGACTCTTCACCTCGACCAGCTACCCGGCCGACTACGGCTTCGTCGAGAACACCCTCGGCGAGGACGGCGACCCGCTGGACGCACTGGTCATCCTGGACGAGCCGACCTTCCCCGGCTGCCTGATCAAGTGCCGCGCCATCGGCATGTTCCGGATGACGGACGAGGCCGGCGGCGACGACAAGCTGCTCTGCGTCCCCGCGTCCGACCCGCGGGTCGAGCACCTCCGCGACATCCACCACGTCTCCGAGTTCGACCGCCTGGAGATCCAGCACTTCTTCGAGGTCTACAAGGACCTGGAGCCCGGCAAGTCCGTCGAGGGCGCGGACTGGGTCGGCCGTACGGAGGCCGAGGCGGAGATCGAGGCGTCGTACAAGCGCTTCGAGGCGCACGGCGGGCACTGAGCCCGGACGGGGCCCGGGCGCACCGGGCCCGGGTGGTGCGGGGCGGGACACCAAGGCGGTGTCCCGCCCCGCACCGCTGTCTTGAGACACCTCCCCTCCCAAAAGCGCCGCCCCCAAGATCCGGGCCGCGCCCGGCCACCTGATGTCGTTCGCGGCCTGCGGACCGCCTGTGGCTTGTCGCGCAGTTCCCCGCGCCCCTAAATGCTCTCCCGAGCGCTGCCCCTGTAAAGGGCCCCGACCCTGGTAGGAGGGGCCGGTCTCTTTTCGAGGGCGTTCAGGAGGGCAACCAGGGGCGCGGGGAACTGCGCCACCAGCCACGGACGGCGCGCGGTCGGCGACGACGGGCGGGACCGCCCACAGTCCGGGGTAAAGCGCTCAGGCGGAGGGCCAAGGCGCTGGGGCCCCCATTGCCGAAGGCATAGGGGGAGGAACTGCGCAACCAGCCACGACGGTGGTGCGGACCCCGCGAACGACACCAGGCCACCGGGCCCGGTCGGCACCCTACTGAACCCCCGGAGGGGCAGGCGTGGGGTTCGGGGTCGTCGGGTACGCGATACCCGCACATACTGATCGCGACGGACGTGATCGACTCGGCAGGAAGGGAGGGGTCCGGTGTCAGGCGGCACAGGCGGCGGCAGGGGTGACGGCGACGGCCGCGGCGGTACGGGCGGCAAGTCCGGTGCCGACGCGTACCGCTCACGGCCTCCGTCCGACGCCCCGCCGCCCGCCGACGAGCACCCCTCCTCCGAGTTCGCCGTGCCCGACGGCATCGCCCCGCCCGAGGCCGTCGAGGAGGATCAGCCGACGTCCGAGTTCGCCGTCCCCGACGGGGTCGTGGAGCGGGTACAGCAGGAGCAGGAAGGTTCCGCCTTCGCGACGCCCGCGACCTATCGGACCCGTAGTTCCCCGGCCGCCTTCACTCCCTCCGACGGTCTGCCCAAGGTCGTTCTGACCAAGGACGCCCCCTGGCAGGACCGGATGCGGGCGATGCTGCGGATGCCGGTCGGGGAGCGGCCGGTGCCGGAGGTCGTACAGCGGCACGACGAGACGGGCCCGGCCGTGCCCCGGGTGCTGGACCTGACGCTCCGGATCGGCGAGCTGCTGCTCGCGGGCGGTGAGGGCGCCGAGGACGTCGAGGCGGCGATGTTCGCGATCTCGCGTTCGTACGGGCTCGACCGCTGCGAGCCCACCGTCACCTTCACCCTGTTGTCGATCACGTATCAGCCGTCCCTGGTGGACGATCCGGTGACGGCGAACCGGACGGTACGCCGCCGGGGGACGGACTACACCCGGCTGGCGGCCGTCTTCCGGCTGGTGCACGACATCAGTACGCCCGACACGGAGGTGTCGCTGGAGGAGGCGTACCGCAGGCTCGCGGAGATCCGCCGGAACCGGCACCCCTTCCCCGGCTGGGCGCTGACGGTGGCGGCCGGGCTGCTGGCCGGTTCCGCGTCCGTCCTGGTCGGCGGTGGGTTCCTGGTCTTCGCGGCGGCGGCGGTCTCGGCGATGCTCGGCGACCGGCTGGCCTGGCTCTGCGCGGGGCGCGGACTGCCGGAGTTCTACCAGTTCGTGGCCGCGGCGACGGCCCCGGCGGCGATGGGCGTGGCGCTGTCGCTGTCCCCCCTCGACGTCCGGGCGTCCGCGGTGATCACGGGTGGTCTGTTCGCCCTGATCCCGGGGCGGGCGCTGGTCGCGGGGGTGCAGGACGGGCTGACCGGGTTCTACATCACGGCCGCCGCCCGGCTGCTGGAGGTCGGGTATCTGGTCGTCGGGATCGTCACCGGCGTACTGAGCGTGCTGTATCTGGGGATCGGCCTGGGCGCGGCGCTGACGCCGGAGACGGCGCTCCATCCGGTGGAGCGGCCCGAGGTGCAGTTGCTGGCGGCGATGGGGCTGTCGTTCTGCTTCGCGGTCCTGCTCCAGCAGGACCGCGGCACAGTCCTGCTGGTCACCCTGAACGGCGGGGTCGCCTGGTCGGTCTACGGGGCCCTGGCGCCGACCGCCGGCCTCAATCCGGTGGCGGCGACGGCGATCGCGGCCGGTCTGGTGGGGCTCTTCGGACAGATGCTGTCGCGGTATCAGCACGCGTCGGCGCTGCCGTACATCACGGCCGCGATCGGGCCTTTGCTCCCCGGTAGCGCCATCTACTTCGCCCTGCTGTCGATGGCGCGCGGGCAGCTGAACGCCGGGCTGGCGTCGCTGTCGAAGGCGGCGGCGCTGGCGCTGGCGATCGCGATCGGGGTGAACCTGGGCGGGGAGATCTCCCGGCTGTTCCTGCGGGTGCCGTCGGTCGCGGGCGCCCTGCCCGTGCCCGCGTTCCGCCGCCGGGCGGCGAAGCGGACGAGGGGTTTCTAGGCCCTCTCCGAACGAGCGAACTGGCGAACGGACGTACGGTCATACAGGCGTACGGGCTGTCGCGCCGGGCCGGGCGGCGGCCGTCAGCGCTTCGCGTGGCGGCCCCGGTTCGGCGACGACGCGTCACCGGAAGCACCGGACGCACCGGGAGCCCCGGGAGCCGTCTCCGGGGCCGCGTCACCCGACTGGGCGGCGCGGTGCTTACGGGCCCGGAGCAGCTCCACCACGATCGGCAGGACCGAGATCACCACGATCAGGATCAGGATCGCCTCGATGTTCTCGTGGACGAGCCGCACATTGCCCAGGGCCGCACCCAGCAGCGTCACTCCGGCGCCCCAGAGGACTCCGCCGACGATGTTGTAGGTGATGAAGGAGCGGTAGTTCATCCGGCTGACGCCCGCGACGATCGGCGTGAACGTCCGCACGATGGGTACGAAACGTGCCAGGACCAGCGACTTCGGCCCGTACTTGGCGAAGAAGTCATGCGCCTTCTCCACGTTCTCCTGTTTGAAGAACCGGGAGTCGGGGCGCTTGAAGAGCGCCGGGCCGACCTTGCGGCCGAAGAGATAGCCGACCTGGTCACCCGCGACGGCCGCCAGCACGATCAGCGCGCAGACGGCCCACAGCGGCAGGGTGTCCAGCTTGCCGCTGGTCACCAGGAGGCCGGTGGTGAAGAGCAGGGAGTCGCCTGGCAGGAAGAAGCCGATGAGGAGACCGGATTCGGCGAAGACGATCAGCAGGACGCCGATCAGTCCGAAGGTGCCGATCAGATAGTCCGGGTCGAGCCAGCTCGGTCCGAGCGCGAGGTGGGTCACGGGGTCCTGGCTCCTGTACGAGTCGTCGGAGGGGGGACGGGCGTGTGTACCGGGGCCGGCGGGGCGGGGGCGGGGGCCGTACCGGACGGGAGCCGTACCGGGACCGCCCGCGCCGACACCCTCGTACGAGCCGTACGAGCCGTACGGGCTCCGATGGGCGAGTCCGTACCCGGTCCGGTGTTCCTGCGGCCCTCCCAGGATGCACACCTCCCGCCGCCCGGCAAAGCTGGTGTGACACGGGAGAACTATTCCGTCGAACACGGGTGGACACCGGTCGTACACCGATCGCACACCGGTACGGACGAGCCGGGCCGTCCGGCCGCCCGGGCATCGAGCTGAAGGGCTGAACGGATGGGCATCGCGGACTACGGCGGCGGACAGACCCCCCAGTCGGACGTCCTCGTCGTGACCACGAACGACGTACCGGGTTTCCGGGTACGCCAGGTCATCGGCGAGGTCTTCGGGCTGACCGTCCGCTCCCGCCATCTGGGCAGCCAGATCGGCGCCGGACTGAAGTCGATGATCGGCGGCGAGCTGAAGGGGCTGACCAAGACGCTGGTCGAGACCCGGAACCAGGCGATGGAGCGGCTGGTGGAGCAGGCCAGGGCGCGGGGCGCCAACGCGGTGCTGATGTTCCGGTTCGACGTCACGGAGGCAGCGGATGTGGGGACGGAGGTCTGTGCGTACGGCACGGCCGTGATCATCGAACCCCTCGACATCTGACTCCGGTCCCCACTCCGATCCCGACTCCGGTCCCGACTCCGGTCCCGAGTCCGGTCGAATCCGACAGAAGGCGGCGAAGACGGATGCCACTCCATCAGGGCACGGACGCGAACGGCGGTGACTCGCCGAAGGAGCGGCGGCGGCGCGCGCTCTCCCTCAACCCGTTCCACGGGGAGGCCAACCCGGTCAGCGGAATGGACGAGGCGCCGCCCACGCACCGGCTGCCGGACGGGCCGCTGCCGCCCGCGACGGCATACCGCCTGGTCCACGACGAGCTGATGCTCGACGGCAACTCACGGCTCAACCTCGCCACCTTCGTCACCACCTGGATGGAGCCGCAGGCGGATGTGCTGATGAGCGAGTGCCGGGACAAGAACATGATCGACAAGGACGAGTACCCGCGCACCGCCGAACTGGAGCGGCGGTGCGTGGCGATGCTCGCGGACCTGTGGAACGCACCGGACCCGGCCACCGCCGTCGGCTGCTCCACGACGGGATCGAGCGAGGCGTGCATGCTCGCGGGGATGGCGCTGAAACGGCGCTGGGCGAAGCGGAACGCCGACCGCTATCCGGCCTCGGCCCGGCCCAATCTGGTGATGGGCGTCAATGTGCAGGTCTGCTGGGAGAAGTTCTGCGCCTTCTGGGAGGTCGAACCGCGGCTGGTGCCGATGGAGGGCGAGCGGTTCCATCTCGACCCGGAGGCCGCGGCCGAACTGTGCGACGAGAACACCATCGGCGTCGTCGCCGTACTCGGCTCCACATTCGACGGATCGTACGAGCCGGTGGCCGAGGTCTGCGCGGCCCTCGACGAACTCCAGCGGCGGACGGGACTCGACGTCCCGGTCCATGTCGACGGCGCGTCGGGGGCGATGGTGGCGCCGTTCCTCGACGAGGACCTGGTGTGGGACTTCCGGCTGCCGAGGGTCTCCTCCATCAACACCTCCGGACACAAATACGGGCTGGTCTACCCGGGGGTGGGCTGGGCGCTGTGGCGGACGGCGGCCGAACTCCCGGAGGAACTGGTCTTCCGGGTCAACTACCTCGGCGGGGACATGCCGACCTTCGCCCTCAACTTCTCCCGGCCCGGAGCGCAGGTCGCGGCCCAGTACTACACCTTCCTCCGGCTGGGCCGGGACGGCTACCGGGCGGTCCAGCGCTCGGCCCGCGACATCGCCACCGGACTGGCCGCGCGAATCGGCGCGTACGACGAATTCCGGCTGCTGACCCACGGCAACGAACTGCCGGTCTTCGCGGTGACGACCGCGCCGGACGTCACCGCGTTCGACGTCTTCGACGTGGCGCGGCGGCTGCGGGAATCCGGCTGGCTGATCCCCGCGTACACCTTCCCGAAGAACCGGGAAGACCTGTCCGTGCTGCGGGTGGTCTGCCGCAACGGCTTCTCGGTCGACCTGGCGGACCTGCTGTCGGAGGACCTGGACCGGCTGCTGCCGGAACTGCGGGCGCAGTCCGGTCCGCTGACGAGGGATCAGGGGAAGGCGACGGCCTTCCACCACTGACTCCCGCCTCCGGAGACCGTCGCGGCGGGGATCACGGGCTTTCGTCACGGCCCCGGCCCGGCACGCCCGGGCCGGGGGCCCGCCGGGCGGCCGGCGACGGGCGTCGGTCCCGGGCAGCGGGCCGCCGTGCCACCCCGCCCGGCGACGGTTGACTTGCGGTCCGCATGATCCGGCAGCATCGCCTTCCCCGTCCGATCCAGAGGAGGGCTCGATCGCGTGTCAGCAGTCGAATACACCGAAACCGTCGTCGTCGGCGCAGGTCAGCAGGGATGCGGAGTGGCGGCGTCCCTTCAGGAGATGGGATGCGAGTCACTGGTCCTGGAGCGGGGCGAGATCGGCCAGGCGTGGGGGAAGGAGCGCTGGGACAGCCTTCTCGTCGGCAGTGGGAACCGCTCGGTCCGCTTTCCCGGCTGGGAGTACGACGGCGAGGACCCCGACGGCTTCATGCCGGGCCGGGAACTCGCCCGGCGGCTGCGCGCCTACGCCGAGCGGCGGCAGCTGCGGATCCGCCAGCACACGACCGTACGGGAAGTCGAGTGCCCGCCCAGCGCCTCCGACCACGACCCGGTCCGCTTCAGGACCCGGCTGGCGGGCGGCGACGTCGTGGAGTCGCGCAATCTGGTCGTCGCGGTGGGCGGTTACGCCGCCCCGCGCGTGCCCGCCGTCGCCGCCGACGTCGACCCGTCCGTCACCCAGCTGCACTCCGGCGACTACCGCAACCCCGGATCCCTGCCGGAGGGGGCCGTGCTGGTGGTGGGCGCGGGCATCAGCGGCCAGCAGATCGCCGACGAACTGGTGGCGGCCGGGCGGAAGGTGTTCCTCTCCGTAGGCCGCCACGCCGCCTGGCCGCGGCACTACCGGGGGCGCGGCATCCACGAGTGGATGTTCGTGTTCCCCCTCTACGAGGAGTACGTGACCGTCGGCCCGGCCGACGACGGGGCGGTCCTGCCCGGACTCCCGGTGGTGGCCGTCAACGAGGGCGGCGCCGATCTCAATCTCGCCACCCTGGCCGCCAAGGGCGTCGTCCTCGTCGGCTCCGTCCGGGCGGCGACCGGCCGGACCCTGCGGCTGGCGGACAATGTCGTCGCCGTCGCGGAGGCGTCCGCCCGGGCCTTCCGCAAGGTGATCGACATCATCGACGGCGGGATACGCGAACGGGGGTTCCCGGTGCCGGAGCAGCGACCGGCGCCCCGGGTCGACCTGTCCCGGGTCGTCCCGTTCGGAGAGAGTCTCGATCTGGGCCGGCACGGCATCACGACGATCCTCTGGTGTACCGGGTTCGGCCCCGACTACCGGATCCTCCCGGCCCGGGTACTCGACGACCACGGCGCGCCCCTTCAGCGGCGCGGCGTCCTCGGCGCGATCCCCGGTCTCTACTACGCCGGTCTGCCGGACGGAAACTCACTCGCCCCGGTCGACATCGGGGCAAATGTCGAGAACGGCGGCTTCATCGCCCGGCAGATCCATACCGACCGCGTCATCCGCTCCGGGACGGCGGCCTCGCTGATCGCACCGTAGGACGGCGGGACCCCTCGCGGGTCACCGGGGCCGCCGGGATCACCAACGGTGGGGGTCACCAGGGGTCGGCGGGGGTTTCGCCGGTCAGCCACTCGGCGAAGGTGCCGGGGCGGTCGTCCTTCTTGAGGGGGAGGATCAGATCGCAGCTCGCGCGGCCGTCGAACCACATGGTTCCGGCCAGCGGGCCGGAGACCACCAGCAGGGTCGAGAAGCCGCAGCCCCCGTCGCGGATCACCACCGCGCCCACCGTCTTCGCCTCCTCGAACGCCTCCGCCTCCCGCTCCCAGGCGAGGTACGCCGTGTCGAAGGCGGCGGGGTCCGGGAAGTCGTCCTGGCGGGGCTCCCGGGCACGCAGGGCGTCGTCCTCGGCCGCGTAGGAGCCGGGGTGCGGGAAGTCGGCGGCGAGGGAGTCGTAGGCGATCGTGTACTCCGTACGCCAGCGCCAGCCGTCCGCCGTCCGGGTCAGCGGGTTGACCGGGGCGCCCGGTTTCGGGCCGCCGTCCTTCGGCGGGTCGAGGAGGAACGCGCGGTACTCCGCCGGGAGGACGATCCCCAGCTCCGCCTCCGCCTCGGCGAGTTGTCCCGGGGTGAGGGGGCGCTGCCGGTCCGGATGGCGGAACCGCTCCTTCCGATCGGTCGGGTCGCGTTCCTCGTCCGGCGTCGGCCCGACCGTCTCCCAGAGCCATACGGCTCCCCGCGCCGCCCAGCCCGCACCGCGCGCGACCGCCCGGTACAACTCCTCCATATCCGCCCCCATGTCCCCCGAAGGTGCCGTTCCGGGGGTCACGATAGGCCAGCGACCCGGTATCCGCGCAGGTGGGATCGGGTATCACCGGGGCCGCGCGGGGCCGGGGGGCGGATCAGGTATCACCGGAGCCGTACCGGGCCCGGGTCAGCCGCCCAGCCCGCGGAACCGCTTCACCGCGAGCGGGAAGAAGACCGCCAGCAGGGCCAGCGGCCAGCCGACGGCGAGCAGCGCCGCGTGGTCCGCCGCCCAGGAGCCGCCCGTATCGAGCCCGGCCAGATCACGGGCGGCCGTCGCCGTCGCGGAGAGGGGGTTCCACTCCACGGCCGCACCGAGCCAGCCCGGCATCTCCGCCGGGATCGCGAAGGCGGTGGAGAGGAAGGCGACCGGCCAGATCAGGATCTGGACCGCCTGCACCAGCTCGGTCCGCCCGGCGACCATCGCCAGGTGGATACCGATCCAGAGCATCGAGAACCGCAGCAGCAGAAGCAGCCCGAAGGCCGCCGCGAACCCGGCCGCGCCGCCGTCCCAGCGCCAGCCGAGGGCGAAGCCGACCCCCGTCATCACCAGCAGGGCGGCGGCGGACTCCAGCATGTCGGCGGCGCTCCGGCCGACGAGTACGGCGGAGTCGGCCATCGGCAGCGACCGGAACCGGTCGATCACGCCCTTGTTGAGGTCCCGGGTAACCGCCGTCATGGTCGATTCCAGGCCGAACGCCATGGTCAGCGCCAGCATTCCGGGCATCAGATAGCTCAGATAGTCGCCCTCGATCCCCCGGCCGCCGCCGAGGAGATAGCCGAACATCAGCAGCATCATCACCGGGAAGGCGATCGCGATCACGACCTTCCACGGCATCCGCGCCCAGTGGGCGAGTTCGCGGCGGGTCATCGTCCAGGCGTCGGAGAGGAAGAGGGTCGCGGTCGTCATGCGGTCTCCTTCGCGGTCGGGGAGTCGTGGGTGTTCCGCGTGTCCCGCGCGGGGCCGTCACCGGTCAGATGGAGGAAGACCTCGTCGAGGGTGGGGCGGCGGACGGTGACGTCCTCCGCCTCGACCGACGCCTCCCGCAGCACCCGCACGGTCTCGGTGAGCGCGGCCATCCGGTCCGCGACGGGCGCGCTGAGCAGCCGCCGGTCCGGGTCGGCGATCGCCTCCCCGCCGAACGGCAGCAGGGGCACGAGCCGGGCCAGGTCGGCGGCGTCGCGGAGCACGATGTCGATCCGGTCGGCGCCCAGATCGGCCTTGAGCCGGTCGGCGCTGCCCTCGGCGACGACCCGGCCCCGGTCGACCACCGAGATCCGGTCGGCGAGCTGGTCCGCCTCCTCCAGATACTGGGTGGTCAGCAGGACCGTCGTACCGCCGCCGACGAGGGAGCGGACCGCCTCCCAGACCTCCGTACGGCCCCGGGGGTCGAGCCCGGTGGTGGGCTCGTCCAGGAAGAGCACGGCCGGTTCGGTGATCAGCGACGCGGCCAGGTCGAGCCGTCGCCGCATACCGCCGCTGTACTTCTTCACGGCCCTCGGCCCGGTGTCGGCCAGCTCGAAGCGGGCCAGCAGTTCGTCGGCCCTGGCCCGGGAGCCGCGGGCGCCGAGGTGGTGCAGGCGGCCGAACATCTCCAGGTTCTGCCGGCCGCTCAGCTCCTCGTCCAGCGCCGCGTGCTGGCCCAGCAGGCCGATTCTGCGGCGGACCTCGGCCGGCTCGGTCCGGACGTCGTACCCGGCCACCCTGACCTCGCCCGCGTCCGCCCTGAGCAGGGTGGACATCACCCGGACCGCGGTGGTCTTGCCCGCGCCGTTGGGCCCGAGCACGGCATGGACGGTGCCCTCGGCGACGGCCAGATCGAGACCGTCGAGCGCCGCCTTGGCGCCGTAGACCTTCCGTACGCCGTCGAGTGTGATCACGTGTTCCGGCATGCGCGGCCCCTTTCGAGCATGTAGTCAAACTTGACCAGCGAAGGGAAGGAAACCACGGCCGGGGCCGATTGGTCAAACTTGAATAGCTTCGGATGCGGCTGCCGGGCGGTGCGCCCGGCAGCCCCCGGTCCCGCTACTCGGTGTCGCCCCGGTGCGGGACGCCGGTCGCGTACGGGTTCTCCTCGCCCTCCAGCAGCACCCCCCGGAACGGCTCCCCCTCGCCCGCGAAGGTGTACGCGCCCTCCTCGATCCGGCGGATCAGATCGAGGGTCCACCCCTTGCCGAAGTCGGCGGAGGAGAGCCAGAGATGCATGATCTCGCCGATATGCCCGAACTGGGCGGGCCCCTGCTCCGGGTCGTAGTACTCGGTCACCGAGGAACGCCAGCCCTCCATCTCGGCGATCCGCTCCCGCAGCAGGGCGACCACCTCGGCGCGCTCCAGCTCGACCATGAAGCCGAGCCCGGCGGAGAGGGAGTCCATCTTCTGGTCCCAGCCGGTCAGCGACTCTCTGAGCAGGGCGAGGAACTCCGTCGAACCCTCCTCGGTGATCTCGTACTCCACCCTCGGCGGGCCGCCCGCCGTCGACGGCGCCACCTCGTGGGCGATCAGCAGTCCCTGCTTCGCCATCTGCTTGAGCGCGTGATAGATCGAGCCGGGCTTGGCGTTGGACCACTCGTGGGCGCCCCAGTACTCCAGGTCGTTGCGGACCTGATAGCCGTGGGCCCGCCCGTGCTGACGTACGGAGCCGAGGACGAGCAGCCGGATCGCGGACATGACGGGGTCACCTCTTTCCCGTCCCCCGCCGGACGGGAGACATCAATTTTGACTAGAGTACTCAATTTTGAATACCCTGCCATCATGACCGAGACGACCATCCCGCTCCTCCCGTGTCAAACCACCCTCATGGACGACGTCGTCACCTTCTACGAAGCCCTCGGCTTCGAGACGACCCTCCGCCAGCGCAGCCCCTACCCCTACGCCGTAGTCGAACGCGGCACCGTCGAGCTGCAGTTCTTCGGCATGAAGGAGTACGACCCGGCCGCCTCGTACTCCGGCTGCTACGTCCTCACCGACGACGTGGACAGCCTCCACACCGCCTTCCGGACGGGCCTCAAAACGGCATACGGCCGGATACCGACGCGAGGGCTGCCGCGGATCGGGCCCCTGAAGGACATGTCCTACGGAGTACGGCAGTTCCTGATGACCGACCCCACCGGGAACAGCATCCGGATCGGACAGCTCATCGGCGCCCAAGACACCGACGGCACGATCGGCCCCGCCCCCAAGGAGGTCTTCGAACGGACCCTGCACCTGGCCGTCCTCTTCGCCGACTCCAAGGAGGACCTGCCGGGTGCGGCCCGGATGATCGACCGCGCACTCGCCCGCGACGACCGGAAACCGACACCGCCTCAGTTGCTGCGGCTCCTGATCCTGCGCGGCGACATCGCCCACCGGCAGGGCGACGACGACTTGGCGCGGAGCGCGCTGGCGCAGGCGGCGGAAGTGGAACCGACGCTGTCGGAGGAGGACAGGACGGCGGTACGGGACGACTTGGCGAGGCTCGCGGACTTGACGCGGTAGCGCCTCCCGCGGGGGCGCCTCCCGCTGTGGGGTTCCTGGTCCCCGGGCCCCCGGTGTGGGGTTTCCTGTGCCCAGGCGGGGCCGTTCGCGCCTCAGGCGCCGGCGGGGCTGTTGAAGATGTGACCGTCACTCCAGCGGTATGCGGGCGCACTTGCCCAGCGTCGGGAGGGCCGGTGGCCTCCGGGCTCACCTCCTCACGGACGGCGGAAGTGAGCCTCTTGTCCGGGAGACCCGTCTCTTTTCCGCCATCCGTTGCGGGGGCGACCCTGCACCCCCCGACCACGCCGACTGAACATGCTGCTCGGGGCTGGAGCCCGTCCCGGGGGAGGGGGATGGGTGCCGCCTGGCGTTTGTGGTCCACCCGCGCCCCGGTGGTGGGCTGCCCGCGCAGTTCCCCCGCGCCCCCAAGAGGGCCCGTCTTCTCTACAGGTCCGGCCTCTCCTAGCGGGAGCAGTGCCCTTTTCAGGGCCGGTGCGGGGGAGGCGGTTAGGGGCGCGGGGAACTGCGCGAACGGCCCACGACGGCCCGCGGTCGAAACACCTCCGGAGGAAGCACTATCCGCCCCCGCCCGGAGGGCGCCCCCCTCCCGAGGACGGTCGGGAAAGCAACCAGGGGCGCGGGGAACTGCGCGAACAGCCACGACGGTGGTGCGGACCGCCGACAACAGCAGGGCGCCGGGCGCGACCCGGGGTTGTGGGCCTCAGCCGGAGGGCCAAGGCGCTGGGGGTCCCCCCATTGCCCAAGGCATAGGGGGCGGAACTGCGCGACAAGCCACAGGCGGGCCGCAGGCCGCGGCGCGGCCCGGTAGTGGCGGGGCCTCCCCGGAGGGGCTACGGCGTTTCGCGGTCGAGGGCCAGGAGGCCGAAGGCTGTTTGGCCGTCCAGGGATTCGCGGATGATGTCCGCGTGGCCCGCGTGCCGGGCGAGTTCCTCCACCAGGTGGATCAGGAACCACCGCATCGACACCCGCTCCCCCTGCGGGAACCACGGCGCGTCCGGGAGCGGGAAGGTGTCGTCCATCGAGTCGACGGCGGCGATGAACTCCGTCGTCTGGGCCGATACGTCCGCCCAGAACTTCAGGGTCTCCTCGACGGTCTCGCCGTCCTGGAGGCGGAAGGCGTCGCCCCAGGTCTCCTGGGTGCGGGCGCGTTCGTTGTCGCGCTGCTGGGCCAGCCGGAGCCAGTTCAGCTCGACTTCGGCGACGTGCTTGAGGAGTCCGCCGAGGGACAGCTCGCTGGCGCTGGGGCGGCTGGTGGCCTGCTCGTGGGTGAGGCCGATGACGGAGCGGCGGATCGCGCCCCGCTGGGCCTCGACGAAGGCGAGCAGGGCGCCGCGTTCGTCGCCTCGGGCTTCCGAGGGAACGTGAGTGACCATGGTCTTCGCCTTCCGAAGGGGTTCCAAGGAGAGGCTCGCCCGCTCCTTCCGACACCGCAAACGCTAACGGTCCTTGCGGACAGCTTCTGTCCGCAAGGACCGGGGTCCGGCCGTCAGAACGGGAAGCGCGAGCGGCCGTGCTGGACCGAGATCCACTTCTGGGTGGTGAACGCCTCGATCATCGATTCGCCGTTCAGCCGTCCGCTGCCGGAGTGCTTCTCGCCGCCGAACGGCACGATCGGCTCGTCGTGGACGGTGGAGTCATTGATGTGGATCATTCCGGTGTTGATCCGCTTGGCGATCGCCACGCCGCGTTCCACATCGGCGGTGTGGACGGCGCCGCTGAGGCCGTAGGGCGTGTCGTTGGCGATGCGTACCGCCTCGTCCTCGCCGTCGAAGGGGACGATCAGCGCCACCGGGCCGAAGATCTCCTGGCCCAGGACCGGGGAGTCGACGGCGAGTCCGGTGAGGACGGAGGGCTCGACCAGGTTGCCGTCGGAGCCGCCGCGCAGGAGGGCCGTGGCGCCCGCCTCGACGGTCTGTTCGACCAGGGTCGTGACGGCGTCCGCCTGCCGGGAGTTGATCAGGGGGCCGATGTGGGTGGCCGGGTCGGCGGGGTCGCCCACCTTGAGGGTGCGGACCTTGGCGACGAACTTCTCGGTGAACTCCTTCTCCACCTTGCGGTCGACCAGGACGCGGTTGGCGGCCATGCAGACCTGGCCCTGGTGGACGTAGCGGCTGAAGACCGCCGCGTCGACCGCGTAGTCGATATCGGCGTCGTCGAGGACGATCAGCGCGCTGTTGCCGCCGAGTTCCAGGATGGCCCGCTTGAAGTTGGCCGCGCAGACGGTGGCCACATGCTGGCCGACCTTGTCGGAGCCGGTGAAGGAGATCGCCTTGGGTACCGGGTGTTCGATCAGCGCGTCGCCGATCTCGGCGATATCGGTGATCACCACATTGAGCAGTCCCGGGGGCAGTCCGGCGTCCTCGAAGACCTTGCCGACCAGGGAGCCGCCGCAGATCGGGGTGTTCTGGTGGGGCTTGAGGACGACGGCGTTGCCGAGCGCGAGGGAGGGCGCGACGGATTTGATGGAGAGGAGGAAGGGGAAGTTGAAGGGACTGATGACCCCGACGACCCCGACCGGGAGGCGGTAGACGCGGTTCTCCTTGCCGTCGACCGGGGAGGGCAGGATTCGCCCTTCGGGCCGGAGGGACAGCTGGATGGCCTCGCGCAGGAACTCCTTGGCGAGATGGAGTTCGAAACCGGCCTTGATGTGCGTACCGCCGAGCTCGGCGATGATGGCCTCGGTGATCTCGGCCTCGCGGTCCTCGATGATGCGCAGGGCATTCTCGAAGACCTGGCGGCGTGCGTAGGGATTGGTCTCCGCCCACGCGGGCTGGGCCCGTTCCGCGGCCCGGTACGCCTGGTCCACCTCGGCGGCGGTGGCGACCGGAATGGACGCCAGCTTCTCCCCGTTGAACGGGTTGAAATCGATGATGTCCCAGGAGCCGCTCCCGGGCCTCCACTCGCCGTCGATGTACTGGTGGGCCAGCTCGGTGAACAAGGACATGTTGATCCGATTCCTTACCCTCAGATACCCCGGGAGCGCATGACTGGTCGTGATGCTGATGTCACGTCACTATACGGTCGCATTAATGGAGTTGGTGTAGACCACGATAATAAAAACCGCGGCGGGTCGGGGTTCGGACACCTCGGTACGCGGCGGGGCCCGGCGGGGTCTCGGGACGTACGGGATCACCGCCCGGCGGCCCGGCGGGCGCGGGCCGGGCGGCGGGCAGGCCGGGAGCCGCCCCCGCGGATGCGGGGCGACGGGCGGCGGCCGTCAGGTGAGCTGGAGGAGTCCCCGCAGGATGTCCCGGCTCTCGGCCGGGTCCGGGCTGTCCTCCTGGAGGCGCTTCATCGCCTTCTCGTACTGAAGTACCTCGTCGCCCTTGTCGATGTAGAGCGCGCTGGTGAGCTGCTCCAGATAGACGATGTCGGAGAGGTCGGACTCCGGGAAGCGGAGCATGGTGAAGGCGCCGCTCTCGCCGGAGTGGCCGCCGAAGCTGAAGGGCATCACCTGGAGGGTGACGTTCGGCATCTCGGAGATCTCGATCAGATGCCTCAACTGGCCCTGCATCACGCCCCGGTCGCCGTAGGGGCGGCGGAGCGCGGCCTCGTCGAGTACGGCGTGCAGGTGCGGGGCGCGCTCGGAGACCAGCACTTTCTGGCGTTCGAGGCGCAGGGCGACCCGGCGGTCCACGTCGGCCGGGGTCGCGTTGGGGGTGCCGCGGATGACGACGGCGTGGGCGTACGCCTCCGTCTGGAGCAGTCCGTGGACGAACTGCACCTCGTAGATGCGGATCAGGGAGGCGGCCGCCTCCAGACCGATATATGTCTGGAACCAGCCGGGCAGTACGTCGCCGTACCGCTGCCACCAGCCCGCGATATTGGCCTCCTTGACCAGGCCGAGCAGCGCCTCCCGCTCGGTCTCGTCGGCTACTCCGTAGAGCGTCAGCAGGTCCTCGACGTCCCTCGCCTTGAAACTCACACGACCCAACTCCATGCGGCTGATCTTCGACTCCGACGCACGGATCGAGTAGCCGGCCGCCTCCCGGGTGATGCCGCGCGACTCCCGCAGCCGCCGCAGCTGTGAACCCAGCAGGATGCGCCGCACCACGGATCCGCCACCCGGGCCCTGAGCCCAGGACTCGCCTGCGGTCACGACTCGACCCTCCCCATCCCTCTGTCCGTCCTGTCGCCCGACTGCCGGGAGCCGCCGGCTCCTCGGTTCCGGTGCTCCGGCCTGATCCCCCGTAGCTCCATCTCTACAGGTTCTTCACCTCAGCGTGGAGTACCCCCGGACTCCAAGTGCCGGATTCTGCCACCAAAACACTCCGGGCCGTACTCATCCGGTTACTTAAATAGGAAGCACTTGGGGAGACCATGAAACAGGCGTGAGGAAGATATCCCCCTCAATACCCACAAGAACGGACAGGGGGCCCGCGTGCACGTGCATCTGCCCTTGCATCTGCCCTACGCATTGGGAACCATGGTTGTCGCGCACCTGCGTGCCCGTTCGTGTTGAAACGTCACTGAAGCGTCACAGCCGCGATTCCCGGGAGTGCCTCGCATGGGGACGAATGGATCGACCATGCTCGAGCCTTTGAGGCAGGGGCCGCCACCCGTGGATCCGGCGAGCGCCCTCGGCTCGGCCGCCTGCTCGCTCTCCGCCCGTTACGAGGCGGTGCGCGGTGCGCGGGGGTTCACCCGGGCGACCCTCAAGGACTGGGATCTCTACGACCACTTCGACGACATCGCCCTGGTGGTCTCGGAGTTGGTGACCAACGCGCTGCGGCACGCCCTGCCGGACGAGCCCGCCCGCGAGAGCTTTCTGCCCCCGGTCCGGCTGCATCTGATGCGCTGGCCCGGTCGGCTGGTGGTGGCGGTACGCGACCCCAGCGCGGAGGGCCCCGGCACGGGCGCCGTCGCGCGCCGTAACCCCGCTCGCACTCCGAGCGCCCTCGGTGCCCCCCGTCACGGGGTGAGCCCGTTGAACGCAGTGGACGCCCTGGACCGGACCGGCTCCCGTGAACCCCTGGACGCCGTCGAGGGGTTCGAAGGGAAGGGGTTCGAGGGGAAGGGCTTCGACGGCGAGAGATTCGAGGCCGGGGCATTCGGGACCGACGGATTCGAGGCCGACGGGTTCGAGACCGAGGGGTTCGAGCAGTCCTTTCCCGATCCGGACGGCACCGCCGAATCCGGCCGGGGGCTCTTCCTGGTCGACGCCTACGCCGACAGTTGGGGATGGCATCCGCTCGCCGGGGCGCTGCACGGCAAGGTCGTGTGGGCGTTGTTCAGGCTGGCTTGAGCGGCGCGGGGTCGGAGTCGGGCGCGTCGGGGGCGCGCCGAACCGGCCGGGGGAACGGGTCCGCCCACGGGCGGACCCGTTCCCGTGTTCCTGCGGCCCGCGGATCCATGGCCGGGCCCGTAACGGCACAGGCTCATAACGGCCTTCGGCCCGTACGGGGCTGACCCGGACCGCCGTCGGCGCCCGGGTCGTCCAGCACTAGGTCGGGTCCCGGGGCCCGCGGCTTTACGCGGTCGCGGTCCGGGACGCGCGGAGTCAGTTCTCGGCGATCAAATGGTCAAACTCGCCGTCCTTCACTCCCAGGAGCATCGCCTCGATCTCCGCCGGGGTGTAGACGAGCGCCGGTCCGTCCGGAAAACGGGAATTGCGGACCGCCACCCTCCCTCCCGGCAGCTTGGCGAATTCCACGCAGGAACCCTGGGAGTTGCTGTGCCTGCTCTTCTGCCAGACGACCCCGTGAAGCTCCGCGGCCGCCATGCCGTTGTACGCGTGGTGCACGAGTAGCTCCCGAAGTACAAGGTGCATGTGTCAACAGTCGGGGATCATAGCTGTGTTTCACGTGCGAATGCATGAGCGTTCGCACGGGCATATGCACGTGCACGCGGGGTGGCGTTCCGGTTACGCAGGTGAAGGGTGCTCAGGTCACGGCCGGCCGTCCCACGGCCGCGGCCCCGATGCGTGGCGGAGCGAATCCCTCGTACACAGGGAGAGACGCGTAAGAGGGCTGCAAGGCTCCCGAATTCAGGTAACAGTCCGGGCAGCGGCCCGCCCGTGACGGCCGGGCGGGGGCGGGCGGCCGGACCGGACGGCCGGATCTCGCCGGGCCGAAGGCCGGGACACGGGGCGGTAGGGCTCATCGCGTTCGGTCCCCCTTGGGCGGCAGCGCGTCGGAGAGTTCGGTCAGGGCCGTGCCGATCAGGGCGGCCCCGGGTTCGAGGACGTCGTGCGAGTCCTCCCAGCGCGCCAGCGCCTCTTTGACCCGTCCCCATTCGGGCCGCCGACGCTCCCGTACCGCCCGGGCCGCGCGTTCGGCGTCCGTCCGCAGCGCATCGGCGAGCTTCGCGGCGCCCGGCACCGGCGCGTCCCCGTGGGCGGGCAGATGAGCCTCCATCAGCATCGCGCCGCGCCCGATCCCGCCGAGCGCCTCTCCGGCGGCGTCCGCCGCGGCGTGTGACAGTCCCCGGCTGCGTACCGGCTCGTCGGCGGCTCTGGCCAGGGCGTCCCGCCAGGCGATCCGGGCGTCCCGGGCGGCCAGCAGCGCGTCCCGGATCTCCCGTTCGGCGGCCTCGGTGGCGTCGGGGTCGGCGTAGTGGTCGACCACGGCCGCCGCGTAGCGGCAGTCGGCGAGCAGCCAGTCCGCCAGCCGGTTCCGCAGCCGGGGCGTCTCCCAGGCCGGGTAGAGCGCGTACGAGAGCATCGCCAGCAGACCCCCGATCAGGGTGAGCAGAATGCGTTCCGGCACGGTCTGGCCCGCCTCCTCGCCGCCCATCCAGAGCAGGCAGACGACATAGGCGGAGATCCCGACATTGGCCGCCGCGTACCCCGTGCGCAGCACGAGATACGTGGCGAAGGCGCAGAGCACCGAGAGCGCCGCCGCCGCCCGGATTCCCGGGTCCGCCGTCTCCACCAGGGCCGTCGCGACCCCGACGCCGATCAGGGTGCCGCCGAAGCGGGCCACGGAACGGGCGTACGTCTGCGAGAAGTCGGGCCGCATCACCATCACGGCGGTCATCGGCGCCCAGTAGCCGTGGCCGAGCGGCAGGGCCGTACCCGCGAGATAGCTGGCGACGACGACCGTGGCGACCCGGACCGCGTGCCGCAGTACGGGCGAGCCGCGCCGCAGTTCGGCCCGTACGGTACGGATCGCGCCGGGCAGCAGCCGCAGCAGCGACGGCCGGTCCCGGAACCCCGTACCGCCGCCCTCGCCCCGGGCGGTCTCGGTGACGTCGGCGAGCAGCGCGGCCAGCCGGACGGCGGCCCGGCGGGGCGGCCCGGTGAGGATCGCGCCGGTGTCGGGGGTGCGGAGGGCGGCGAGGGCGGGCGCGGGGAGCCGGGGCGGTTCGCCGTGCCGGACGGCCTGGGCCGCCGCGTCCAGTACGGAGGCGGCGGCGGCCAGCAACTCCCGTACCCGCTCCCGGCCCGGCCCTTCCTCCGGTACGCCGAACGCCGGGTCGGCCAGCGACGCCAGTACGGGCCGCAGCCGCTCGGCGATACCCCGGGCGCCGTGCAGCTCGGCCGGGCGGCGGCGGGCCTGGCGGGGGCTGACGGCGGCGGCGCTGCGGGCCAGCATCAGGGGCGCGGGGTCGAAGGCGGCCCTCGGGTCGCGGCGCAGCCGGCGGGCGTAGTCGGCCTCGGCGGCGAGCGCGTCGGCCAGGGCGTCGCGCTGGGCGCCCCAGCGGCGGATCGGCAGCAGCACGATCAGCGCCGCCTGGACGAGCCCGCCCGCCGCGATCACGGCGGCGTGTCCGGCGGCGGTCGCCACCGAGGTCGGCAGGGTGACCGTGACCAGCATGATCGCCACATTGGACGAGGCGATGATGCCGACGGTCGGCCCGAGCGCCCAGGCCAGTCCGGAGGCCAGCGCCCAGACCGCCAGCAGCACCGTGAAGAGCGGGAGGCGGCCGACCGTGAGATAGCCGACGAAGGTGGAGACGGCGAGCGAGCCGCCGGAGGCCAGGGCCAGTACGGGCCGGGGCCGCCAGCTCCGCTGGAAGGTCGCGATCACGGCCTGGAACGCGCCGAAGGCCGAACTGACGGCGGCCAGCGGGCCGAAGAGGGCGAGGGTGGAGCCGACGACGAGGGCGAGGCCGAGGGCGCCCCGGAGAGCGAGGAGGGGTTCGAGTCCGGAGCGGTCGACGGCGAGTCCGGACCGCGCGGTCTCCCTCAGCGCGCGGAACCAGGTCATGGCGGTGAGGTTATCTGCCCGAGTTTGTATGGTTATGACGCGGCGCGCGGGTTCGGGCACCGACCCGGAGGTCCCCAACCCCCAAATAATTGTTTGACGGTGGGGTGGGGGCGGTCGGAGACTGCTCGCCATGGTCGAAGCCGAGTCCCGTGAAAGCGCCGAGCCCCGCCGAGCAACCGAGCTGCGTTCCTATCGCGCCCTGGCGCACCCCTTGCGCCTCAGGCTCCTCTCCCTGCTCACCGGTGCCCCGCTGAGCAGCGCCGAGGCCGCCCGCGAACTGGGCGAGACCCAGGCGAACATCAGCTACCACATACGGTTGCTGTACGACGCCGGGCTCCTCGAACTGGCGGAGGAGACCACCGTCCGGGGCGGACGCGCCAAGCGCTACCGCCACCCCGTCGACGGCCCGGCGCTCCCGGCGGGCGGCCCCGAGGACCATGTCGCGGTGGCGTCCGCCCTCGCCTCGGAGATGGTCCGGCGCAGCGGTCAGCGGATCCCCGGACTCCCCGGCGACCTCACGGACGCCGAGCTGACCGTACGCCCCGAGACCTGGGAACGGGCCCGCGCGCTCGCCGCCGAACTGGGCCGGATCGTGCACGAGGAAGCGCTGCCGCCGGGCACGGAGGGGGCGGTACGGATGAGCGCGACGGTGCTGCTGTTCCGGATGGCGGAGAACGAGGACCAGGGTGAGCCGGAGACGGGCGGGAAGCCGGAGCCGGACGCGGATGCTTCCGGTGACGCTTCCGACGGTGCTTCCGGCAGCGTTTCCCGGGAGGCCCGGTGAGCGGCGGGCGCGCGATCGCCAAAGGTGCCCTGTTCGCGCCGCTGCGGCACCCCTCGTTCCGCCGTCTCGTCATCGGCCGGACCACGACCCAGCTGGCCAACGCCATGGCCCCGGTCCTGCTCGCCTTCGCCGTACTCGACCTCACGGGCTCCGCCGTGATGCTGGGTCTGGTGGTCGGCGCCCGGTCGATCGCCAATGTGCTGCTGGTCCTCTTCGGCGGGCTGCTCGCCGACCGGCTCCCGAGGGCCGTGATCCTCCAGGGCACGAGTGTCGGCGCGGCCCTCGCCCAGGCGGGCGTGGCGGCCGGGCTGCTGCTCGATATGTCGTCGATGACGCTGCTGGTGGTGCTGAGCGTGCTCAACGGCGCGCTGTCGGCGGTCTCGCTGCCCGCGACGTCGGCGCTGATCCCGCAGGTCGCGCCGGAGGGCATGCTGCGCGGCTCGAACGCGGTGATGCGGATGGGCGCCAATCTCGGCGTGATCACCGGCGCGTCCCTCGGCGGGCTGCTGGCGTCGGCGCTCGGCTCCGGCTGGGGTATGGCGCTGAACGCGCTGGTGTTCCTGGGCGCGGCGGTGGCGTACCACGGTGTCCGGGTCCCCCCGGCGCCGACCGACGCCGCTCCCCCGCCCCGGGCCCGGCCGCTGAAGGAACTGCGCGAGGGCTGGACCGAGTTCACGTCCCGGACCTGGGTGTGGGTGGTGGTCTGCCAGTTCTTCGTGGTCAACGCGGTGATGTCCGGCGGGATCCAGGTCCTCGGCCCGGCGATCGCGGACGACACCTTCGGCCGTACGGCCTGGGGTCTGGTGCTGGCCACCCAGATGGCCGGGGCGTTCGTCGGCGGCTTCCTCGTGGCCCGGTCGCGCTCCCGCCATATGCTGCGGATCGGTGTGGCGGTGGTCGCCCTCGACGCGCTGCCGCTGATCGCGCTGGCGGAGGCGGCCCCGGTGGCGCTGCTGATGACGGCGATGTTCGTGAACGGAATGGCGATCGAACAGTTCGGGGTGGCCTGGGACCTCTCCCTCCAGGAGAACGTGCCGCAGGACCGGCTGGCCCGGGTCTATTCGTACGACATCCTCGGCTCCCTGCTCGCCCTGCCCGTCGGCGAGATGGTCGCGGGCCCGCTGGCGGAGGAGTACGGCACCCGGGCGACGCTGCTGGGCGGGGTGGCGCTCACCACGGCGGCGACGGCGGCGGCGCTCTGCAGCCGCCAGGTCCGGTCGCTGACGGTCCGGGGCGCGGCGGCGGAAACGCCCGTAGGGCCGGGGACGGATGCCCCGACGCCCGACGCCCGGAAGCCGGACGCCCTGCCGGAGACCATGCCTTAGCTCCGCCGTTCGGGCGCCGGGACGCCCTCTTTCAAGAGGACCACGTCCCGGTCGACCGCGATCGCCAGCAGCCCCGGGGAGGCCCGGACCAGGTCGGTCGCGCGGTCGGGCAGGTCGAGCAGGGCGAGGGGGCGGCCGGTGGGCCGGTGCCAGACCCGGAGGGTGTGGTCGCTGCCGAGGGAGAAGACGGCGGGCTCCCCGGCGTACCGGCCGTGAACGACCCGGCGGGGAGCGCCCCGGTGCCCCCGCATCCGTACCTCCGACGCCTCGCCGGTGAGCGCGTCCCAGGTCCGGATCTCTCCGGTGCCGTCGCCCGTGAGGACCAGCGGACGGCCGGGGCCGTCGGTGACGGTGACGGTGACGGAGGTGACGGGCGCGGGGACCGTGCCGGTCGCGAGCGGGGTGAGGGCGTCCTCCGTGAGCCGCCAGAAGCGGACGGCGCCGTCCCAGCCGGTGGAGACGAGCCGGTCCGTGCCGGGGACGAACACGAGGCCGGAGACCATCTCCCGGTGCGCGGAGGGGTGTTCCCCGATGAGCGCGCCGGTCGCCGCGTCCCAGAAGGCGATCGTCTCGTGGCTGCCCGCCGCGACGACGGTCCGCCCGTCGAGCCGTCCGGTGGCGAGCGCCGTGACCCGGCCCGCGTCGAAGGTCAGGGTGCGGCCGACCGGGGTGCCGTGTTCGAGGTCCCAGATCCGGATCTCCCAGCTCGCACCGGCCGTGACGACGACCGGCCGCCGCCCGAGCCGGGTGACGGCCAGGGCGGAGAGCCCCACCTGCCCGGTCTCCAGCCGTCGCAGGGTGCGGCCGGTCGCCAGGTCCCGTATCCACACCTCGCCCCGTACGGCCCCGATGACGACCCGGCGGCCCCGAACGGCACCGGTCGCCAGGGCCGTGACCTGGCCGGGGTGGCGTACCCCGGAGTCGGGGGCGGTCGGGGTGTCGAGATCCCAGACCCGTACGGTCCCGTCGGCGGCACCGCCCACCAGCAGCGGGCGGCCGTCGGAACGGGCGAAGGCGAGGGCGGTGACCGAGCGGGCGCCGCCGCCGAGTACGCGTACGGGCTGGCCGGTGTCCCCCAGGGAGTGGAGGGTGACGGCCGGGCCCCGGGCGACGGCGAGCAGCGGCTCCCCGGCTGAGTCCGGCAGCAGGGTCAGCGGACCGGAGTCGTCGTTCTCCCCGTCCGGGTCGGGGATCGTGGTCAGTTCGTCGTACGGCAGATCGCCGGTGGTGTCGACGGTCCAGACGACGGTTCCGCCGGGGGTCCGGGCGGCGACCACCGTCCGGCCGGGCCGGACCGCGTACACGGCCATGGACCGGACCGGGCCCCTGATCCAGTTGCGGCTGGTCGCCACGAGCAGATCGTCGCTCTCCAGGTCAACCAGTTGGAGCCGGGGGCGCAGCGCCGAGCCGGAAGCGAGGGCGACGACCGGGGACCCGTACGGCTCGTACGCGATGTTCTGTACATTCTCCGCGAACTGATGCGACTCAGCCCTTTCGAGGAAGAACCGGATCAGTCCGTCCGGGCCGCCATCGAGCATCCTGAGCCGCCGCCCGTCGCGCCGGAGGTATCCCGGCCGGTTCGTCAGTTCGGACTCCGTCTCCGTCAGGGGCCCCGGGTTCACCGGCCTCGGGAACATCGGCCAGGACCGTTCGGAAGAGGCGGCTTCCGCCGGGAACCGCTGCCCTCTGGCCAGGTCCCAGCGGGCCGTGCCACCGCCGAATACGCCGGTACCGGATCGGATCTCCGTACGTCCCCGTCCATCCGTCGATCTGATGTTCAGCCATCTGACCGGCCCCGGCCCGCCCCGCAGGACCGTCGCCGCCGCTTCCTCGCCCGCCGAGCCGGACGCCCACAGCGGGGTCCAGCCCCCGGCAGGCGGCAGACCTCCGCCGATCAGGGGCAGCAGACCGCCCCGGCCGGACCGTACGGCGTCGATGGCGAGCAGGGACCGGCGTCCGGCGGCGTCCACGGCGGCGTGCCGGATACCGGACTTCCGGTAGACGGCGGCGAGTTCCCGGGCCGTGTCGCCCCGGGCGTACTCCATGGCCAGGAACGAAGGGCCGGTGTGGATCAGGAAGCCGGGGTCGGCGATGAGTTCATCGGCCCGCCGGGCGTCGGCGGCGTGTTCGAGGGCGTGGCGGGCGTGGTACGGCAGCGCCAGGTCCCAGCGGAGCGGTGCGCCCGGTGCGGTACGCAGCGGATTGAGCAGCCCGTCGTAAACGGTCAGGGCGGCCCGGTAGCGGCGGCCCGCGAGCTGGTCGACGAGTTGCTGATGGAACAGCCGGTAGAGGGTGGGGCCTTCGGGGTCGGCGGTCCGGCGGAGGTAGAAGGCGAGCCGGTCGAGGGTGGCGGCGGTCTGCTCGGCCGTGGGCCCGTCCGGCAGGGGTTCCCGTTCTACGTCGGGTTCGGTGAGGACTCCGTCGTCCGACGCGCCGCGGTCCCGCCACGCCCTGGCCCGGACGAACTCCGTGGCGACCACGCGGAGCAGCGCGGCGGGCATCCCGGGGTGCTTGGCGTACGCCAATGCCTTCAGCAGAGGCCGGGCGAACGGGTCCTCCAGTCGGGCGAGTTCCAGTTCCAGCATGTCCACGACCGTGCGCGGCGCCCGGGCGACGACCGCCGTGACCTGGTCGGGCGCGACGGGCGCGGTGGCGGCGAGGAGTTGGTGGAGATAGAGCCGGGCCAGGAGGTACGGGCCGGGGGCGGCGCCGTCCTCCAGTGGCTCGTCGGGCACGAGGGCGGCGGCGAGTTCGGTGGCCAGCTTCTCCCGTACGGCCGCCTGCCCCTTGGCGTGGTACAGCGGCGAGAGTTCCAGATGGCGGCGGACGAATCCGGCGACATCGGTCCGGAGGACGGCCGGGTCGGCGTCGTCGAGGTCGACGAGGAGCCCGGCGGCCCGCGCCTCGGCCACGATCCGGGGCACGGTGTCCGTGGTCCGGGTCCCGACGAGCAGCCGGCAGACGGGCCGGGGGCCGCCCCTGCTCCGCTGGTCGACCCGGGTCAGGGCCAGCGGCAGCAGCAGTACCTCGACCAGTTCGCCCGGGTCCAGCGCCTCGTCCAGGGCGTCCACGACGACGGTGGGGACCGGGCCGCGCCTGCGTTTTGCCGTCGCGGTCAGCCGTTGGACCAGTTCGGCCGGGGTCACCCCCTGCGGCGGGAGTGAGGAGAGCCGGAGCTGCTTGGCGATGGAGGTGGCGAGCCGTCCGGCGTCCCGGCCCCGGGCGTGGACGGCGGCGAAGGTGTCGTCCCGCCCGGGGAGCGCGGACTGCGGCAGCCGCTGGAACAGGGCGTCCCTGAGCTCGGGCTGGGCCGCGCAGACCAGCAGCCCGAGGAGGGCCGACTTTCCGGTACCGGGGCCGCCGGTGACCACGGCGAGGCTCTCCGGGACCGTGCCGTCGACCCAGGGCGTCAGCATGTCCAGCTCCGCCGTCCGCCCGCTGAACAGGCAGGTCGTGGTGGCCGTATCGGTCGACGTGCCGCCGAAGGCGCGGGTGATGTAGTGGTGGGCGTCGAGGACCGGGTCGAGTTCGGCGAGAATACTGCGGAGCGACTCCTCGGCGGCCTGGCGGAGTCGGGCGAGCGGCGTGGGCGCGTACCGGGGATTGCGGAACAGTCGCTGCGACGGTTCGTCGCCGAGGGCGATCGGGGTGCTGTCGAGATGCTGCTCGGCGCTTTCCGCGTCCCGCCAGAGCGTGTCGAGCGTCGTCCGTATCTCGCGGGTGACCAGGGACAGCGGTACGTACTCCAGCGACGCGTCGGTGTCGAGGCCGTTGACGCGCAGCCGCTCCAGGACGAGGGCGACGGCCTGGCTGAACCGGCCGTTGTACGCCTGCTCGTCCGGCGCGGCGGCCGCCAGCACCCAGGCCCGGCGGGCGGCGGCACCCCGGGCCCCGGCGCGCAGTCCGGCTGACCAGGTCTGCCAGTTCTGCCACTGCCAGCGGACGGCGGCGCCCGCGTGGCAGACGTCGAGCAGTACGAGCGCGGCGGACCGCTCCGAGTTCTCCAGGTCCCGCAGCAGGGACTCGACGTCGAGGCCCTGGTTCGGCTTGCTGTCCGCGAGGGCGATCCGGAGGGCGCCGGTACGGTCCGTCCAGCCGTGGCTGATGACATGGAGGACGAGCCCGCCGCCCGGGCGTTCGTCGGCGATGACGTCGTCGAGGGTCGCGCGGGCGACGGTCCGGGTGGGGTCGGCGAGGACGCCGTCGCCGTGGAGGTGGTAGCCGAGTCCGGTGAGGGAGGCGCCGACGGCCTCGGCCCGGGAACGGGCGAAGCCGAGCCGGGCGAAGCCGGTGGTGTCGGTGAGCGGCGGGGCCTCGGCGTACGGATCGACGACGGGGGTGTGCCGGAAGTCGCCGACGGAGAGGACGAGGGCGGTGCCGGGCGTCGGCTCGGGTGCGGTCGCGGCCGTGGCGGTCGCCGGGCCAGCCGGGTCCGGGGCGGGCGTCTCCGCCGGGTCCGCCAGGTCCGCCGGGTCCGCCGCGAGGACGGGTTCGGCTGACTCAACCGGGTCGGCCGGGTCGATAGGGACGATGGGGTTACGGGGACCGGGCGGGGTCCCCCCGTACGTCCCCTGGCGCTCCGGCGGCGGCGCCGCGTCGGGCGTGGCGGTCATGGGGAGCGGGGCCCTCGGGTCAGTGCCCCTCGGGGCGGGCGTGCAGATACGCCTCCAAATCGCGAATCCTGCGCAGGAGATCGCCGCGCTCCCGGTCGTGCTCATCCACCAGCTCTGTCAGGGCTTCCACGTCGCCCCGGTGGGCGATCCAAGGGCCGCGCTCCTCCTGGGCGGAGTCCCAGGTGGCCTTGATCCGGAAGTGCCCGTTGGCCGCGTCGGAGACGACCGTGGCGCCCGCCTCCGCGCTCAGCCGGACATTGAACTCGATGGAGAGTTCGCGCGGCCGCCGCTCCGATCTACCGCTCTCGATCAGGCTCTCCACGGCCTCGGAGACCGCCTGGCCGATGGTGCGCATGGTGTGCGAGAACGGCGTCCTGGCCTCGTATCCGGCGGGGCCCCGGTAGGCGTGGTCGACCGAGTCGTCGGCGTCGACCTCCATATTGACGACACCGCCGTCCGACAGCCGGAAGCGGGAAACCTCGCGCATCGTTCTCCTCGGTCGGCGAGTGGCGGCACGTACCGCCCCAACATAGCCGCGCGAAGCGGGCCTTGGCACCGGGCATCGGCACCGGATCCGCCCCGTGAGCGGCCGGGTGACCGGCCCCCGGGCGGCCACTGGACAGCGGGGTGGCGCCCCGGCATGCTCACCGCCGGGCCGTGAACGGTCCGGCCCGAGCTGGAACACCGTACGACCGTACGAGGGGGGGCGGATCCGGGATGCGGATTCTTGGTGTGCACGGGATCGGCAACTACTGGGAGGGCCTGGACGCGGGCCCGGCGGCCGAGCACATGGCCGGGACCTGGCGGCGCAATCTGGCGCGCGGACCGCTGGGCGAGGCGGCGGAGTCGTACGACCTGACGGTCGCCTACTACGCCCATCTGCTCCAGGAGGCGGGCGGTCAGAGCGTCGGCGGCGGGGTGCCGCTGGCCGGTCTGAGCGTCGGGGCGGAACGGTCGCTGCGCTGGTGGCTGGAGGAGCTGGAGCTGCCCGCCGAACCGCCGCAGGGGCTGCTGACCTGGCCGTTCCGCCAGGCCCTGAGCTTTGTCGCGAACCGGGAGAAGCTCGATCCGGAGCGGGTGGAGGCGTTCGCGGACCGCCACGTCGAGGAGGTCGCGGCGTACTTCTCGACGGCGAACGAGTCCCGGCGCCGGACGAGGGCGCGCGATGTGGTCCTGGGCGCGCTGCGGGAGCGGTCGCCGCAGGTGGTGATCGCCCACTCGCTCGGTTCGGTGGTGGCGTACGAGGCGCTGTGGCGGTACGGCGACGAGGGCGGGGCGCCGGTCGATCTGCTGATCACCCTGGGGTCGCCGCTGGCGATCCCGCACGCGGTGTTCCACCGGCTCGACCCGGCGCCCTCCGCCGACGGCCTGGGTGCCCGGCCGCCGGTCGTCCGCCGCTGGGTGAACATCGCCGACATCGGGGATGTGGTGGCGGTACCGAAGGGCGGGGTGGCCCGGCGGTTCCTCGGGGTCACGGAGGACATCACCCAGCGGATCCACGCCTTCGACTTCCATCTCGTGGCGAACTACCTGGCGACGGGGGCGGTGGCGCGGGCGCTGAACTCCGTCACGGTGGCCGGGGAACCGGCGGGCTCATAGACCGGTGGGCTCGTAGGCCCGTGGGCTCGTAGGCCCGTAGGCCGGCGGGCCCGTGGCGGCGGCCGGGTGGCTATCCGGCCGCCGCAGCGTCTTCCTTGAGGGTGTACGCGACCAGGGCGTTGGCGTGCCCGTGCCCCAGCCCGTGCTCGGATTTCAGCCAGGCCACCAGCTCCATGTGCTTCGTCAGCGGCGACGCCCGGATCAGCTCCTGCCATTCGGCGACGGGCCGCCCGTACTTCTTCTCGATCGCGGGAAAGTAGGACGCGGGCCCCTTGGGCTGGGCGTTCTCGGCCATGGAATCCTCCGTACGGGTCAGACGGCGTATGCGACCCGGTGGCCGCGACAGCACACATCATGACCGTCGGCGGCCCGGAAACTCATCGGATTTCCCGGGGTCGCCGTGGAAGACTTCGAGCCATGTCACATGATCACCACGGCGGGGTCCTCAGCGTCGGCCACCGCGACACCGAGCTGAGCCAGGCCCTGTCGGACGGCCTCGACGAGGTCAACTTCCCCGCCACGGGCACCACGGCCGCCGACCAGACCAGCCTCTCGGTGAAGATCGTCGACGACAGCGGCGAACTGATCGGCGGGCTGACCGGCTGGACATGGGGCGGGCTGCTCGGGATCGAGATGCTGTGGATCCGCGCCGCCAGCCGCCGCGACGGCTGGGGCGGCCGGCTGCTGCTCGCCGCCGAGGAGGAGGCCAGGGCACGCGGCTGCGACCGGGCGTGCGTCTCGTCGTTCACCTTCCAGGCCCCCGGCTTCTACCAGCGCCACGGCTACCGGGAGACGGGCCGCACCCTGGGCTTCCCGGGCGGGGCGGAGGATGTCCACATGTTCAAGCGGCTGGTACCGGAGGCGGAGCCGGAGTCCGGCGACTGAGTGGCACCGTACGCCTCCCCGGCCGTGAGAACCCGGGCTGCGCGCATCGACAAGCCCATTACGCGTACGGACAAGGCGACGGCCCCCGGTGCGGGTCAGGATGAAGTCGTACACCGGCGCCGTCACCGCCGGGTCGCGCGGGATCGACGGTGACGACGACCCCCCGTCTCCGCGTTGGAGCCGGGTGGCCGAGGAGGAGGGCCGGACCGTACGACGTACGCCGGGCGGCTGGGGAACGGGGGACGCCGGGGCGCGGTCGAACGGTCCGGTCCCCCTGCCGGTGGACCTCGGCGCGCCGCCTGTCCCGGCAGGCCCGCCGTCACGGCCCGGCCGGAGATCCCTTCCGGCCGGGCCGGACCACGGGCGTCGCGTGTCCCGGATCAGCTCGCGGGCTGCCGCGCGGACGCGGGCGGTGCCGCGAAGTCGACCCCGTCGGCGGGCAGCACCCGGATGGCGCGCCCCGGGTAGCGGATCGTCCTGAAGATCTCGTTGTGGTGGGCGACGGATGCGTCCGGGGCTGCGTACGGGGAACCCTCGGGCCGTACGGACGTCATATGGCCGTCCTCGACGAGCAGGACGTCATAGCCGTGGCTGAGGGCCTGCCGGGCGGCGGTGTCGACACAGATCTCCGTGGCGAAGCCGGTGACGACGACCTCCGTGACACCCGACTCCTTGAGCACGGCGTCGAGTTCGGTGCCGAGGAAGCTGTCGGCGCTGGCCTTGTGAACCACGGTCTCCCCGTCTCCGGGGGCGACGGCGGGGGCGATCCGCCACGCTTCGGTCCCGGGTTCGAGCCCACCGCCGCCGTGCTGCACGGTCACGACGGGCACCCCGGCGGCGATGGCCCGCTCACGGAGCCCGGCGATCGCGGCGAGTACCGGGGCGGGTCGGTGGGCGATCCCCACCATGGCGTTCTGGACGTCGATGACGAGAAGCGCTGCTCGGTGCGACATGGCCCCACGGTAGGGCCCGCCCCGGCGCCGGACGAAGACCTTTTCCCGCCGGGGCGCGGCGCGGGGGTACGGCCCGCCCGGTGTCGTTCGCGATGCCCGGGAGGGCATTTGGGGGCGCGGGGAACTGCGCGAGCAACCCACCACCGGGGTGCGGGCCGCGAAGAACATCAGGCCGCCGGGCGCGGCCCGGGTACGGCCCGGCGGCCGAGGGCCCGGCCGTGGTCCGTCCGGCCGGGCCCGGGGGCGGGCGGTCAGTCGTGGTTGTGGGTGGAGGTGGTGTCCGCCGGGGGCTCTTGCCGGCCGCCGTCACGGCCGGAGACGACGACGGCCAGGATGACGGCGATGATCGCCGCCGCCGCGAGCCGGCCGGTCGCCCGCGCCGTCCACAGGGGGCGGGCGGCGGGCTCGGTCGCGGTGAGGGCCGGGAGGCGTTCGGAGCGGCGGGCCGGGCTGAGGAGGCGAACCAGGAAGAGGAGCGCGATGGGGAGCTGGAGCAGCCAGACGGTGGTCCGGAACCAGCCGTCGTACCAGACGTTCGTGCCGTAGAGCAGGGTGTGCCAGACGCTCAGGACATAGACGGCGATGACGAAGCGGTGCATCACCCGCCAGGTCTTGGGGCCGATCCGCTGGCGGACGTAGAAGAGCAGTCCGAGGGGGATCGCGAGATAGAGCGCGGCCTGGCCGATCGGGATGGCGATCCGGCCGGTGCCGGTCTCGTAGCCGCCGGGTACGAACGATTCGACGAAGGCCGTCCAGGTCGCCCCGTACCAGCTGTCGGTGTCGTGCCGGATCAACTCGGCGGCGAACAGCAGGGCATGGGCCGCGATGAGGGCGATGGTGTTGAGGCTGGTGGTGCGGTGGAGGCGGGTCAGGCGCGGCCCGCTGAGCGGGAACCAGTCGGGCCGGGAGCCGGAGACGAGCAGCCCGAGAATCACGGTCACCCACGCCCACAGCAGCGCCGACCAGCCGAACGCCTGGCTGAGGAAGTAGAGCCAGAAGGCGCCGGGGTCCTCGCCCATGAAGGGCATCACGGTCGTGGTGGACGAGGCGCCGGACTTTATCCGGGCCCAGATCAGGACGAAGAGCGCGGCCGTGATGACGAGGGCGATCAGTCCGTCGAGCCAGGCGGCGCGGAGGTCGGAGCGGAGGGTGATCTTGTTGGATCCGGGGGCCGGTCCCGAGCCGCCGCCGGAACAGGGGGTGCCGTTCGCGGCGTTGGGGCAGGTGTCGCCGGACGCCGGGGTCTTCGCGGCCTTCGCGGGCGGCGCGGGGTCGGGAGCGGGGTCCGGTGCGGCGCCGGGGCACGTATCGTCGGCTGCCGTACGGGGCTCGGGCGCTCCGCCCGCGCCACCGCAGGCGGACGGCTCCGGGTCCGGCTCCGGTTCGGACGGCGGGCGGGACGCGGGTACGGCGGTACGGTCGCCGGAGGCTCTGTCGCCGTCGGGCGCCGCCTCGGCCGCCGCGTCCGGGGTCGCGCCGGATCCCGTCGCGGTGTCTCCCGGTCCGGGCTCGGGAATTCGTACCAGTTCGGGGGCGGAGTCGGGGGCCGTGCGCTCCGTGGGGGGCTGCATCGCGTCCGCTCCTTACTGGTGGCTGACGAGGGACTGTCCACCAGTGGTCGTCCGGCGGGCGGAATGAGTTCCCCCACCATCTTTGTGACGTGCGTCACAGGTTGTGAAGTCATGGCAAAGCATCCGATGCTCCGACATCCTCGGATCGGCCGGTACTCCCTCAGCCGCCCGGCACGCTGGCACCATGAGCCGCATGGGAGCCGGATCCGCACTCCGCCTCACCCACACCGCGGTACTCGCCGCGGTGTGCGTCGTGGTGTCCGGAGCCGGGCACACGCTCGCCTCCGGCACATCCCCACCCCCCACCTCCTATGCCGTCGCCGTCCCCCCGGTCTGCCTGCTGGCATGGCGCCTCACTCGAAAGGAACGTTCCGCCGGGGCAGTTGTCACCGTCAGCGCGCTCGTCCAGGCCGCGCTTCATCTCCTCTTCGGACTCTTCCCCCACGAGGGGTCCGGAGGGCCGGGCGGCCCGGCGACCGGCCATCACGCGCCGCCGGGCCCGGTGTCCGGGGTCGTCGACCCCGCCGTACTGCTGCCCGGACTGCTCTCGGGAATGACCGCCGCGCACGCCGTCGCGGGCGCGGTCTGCGGCTGGTGGCTCTGGCGCGGTGAGCGCGCGCTGGCCCAACTGGCGCTGGCCCTGGACCTTTTCGCCGGGGGCCGACTGCGGTTCGCGTATGCCGTACTGCGCGGCGCGTACGCCGTTCCCGCGCCCCGGGTCGTACGCCCGCGGCGCGTCCCGGAGCGGCATGTACGGCTGCCCGCGTCCCTGTTACTCCTGCGGGCCGTCACCCGCCGCGGGCCCCCTCTCCTTCCGTCCTGACGCACCACCCCCTTCCCCAACCCCCGCACCGCCGGGGACTGCTCGGACGCGAAGGACCTTTTTGTCATGCTCTATTCACCCCCCCACGCCCCCGTACGCACTCCCGCGCCCGCCGCGCCTGCCTCATCGGCCTCCGGAACGCACCGGCCGCACCGGTCGCACCGCCCCACGGGCCGCCGGGACGCCCAGATCACCGGCTGGGCCCTGGCCGCCGGGTCCGGCGACCGCCGGGCCACCGAACTCTTCGTCGAAGCCACCTATGACGACGTCAGACGGTTCGTCACCCACCTCACCCTCGGCACCCGAGGCGCGTTCGACGCCCCCGGCGGCGCGGACGACCTCGCCCAGGAGACCTACGCCCGTGCCCTGACCAGCCTCAGTGGCTTCGCGGGCCGGTCGTCCGCCCGGACCTGGCTGCTGACGATCGCCCGCCGGGTGGTGGTCGACGGCATCCGCAGGGCGGCCGTACGCCCCCGGATCGCCGACACCGCCGACGACTGGCTCGACGCGGCGGAACGCGCCCACCACCGCCACCAGCCCCCGGGCTTCGAGGACTCCATCGCCTTCCAGGACGCCCTCGACACCCTGGAGGAGGGCCGCCGGGAAGCGTTCCTGCTCACCCAGATCCTGGGCCTCTCCTACGCGGAGGCGGCCGAGGCACTCGACTGCCCGGTCGGCACGATCCGCTCCCGCGTGGCCCGCGCCCGCCGCGACCTGGCCTGCGCCTGGCTCACCCCGGAGGACGCCCTCGCGGCGGCCTGACGCGTCGACCGCCGGTGCCTCCGGGCACCGGCGGTCGACGGGTTCTCAAACGGGTGGGCTTGTGGTCGGAGTTTGCCGTGTTTGCCCATGTCGATTCTCCGGTGGGTGAGTCGGTAGATACCGAGGGGCGGGTTGTCGGTGTGGGCACAGGGTGTGCACAGCAGGTCACGCCGGATGTGGGTGATGCGTGCGGTGGTGGTGCGGGGAAAGTGGTGGGTGGGTATTACGTGGGTGTTCCGTGGGGTGTGAGGGCGTCGAGGATGTGTTCGGGGCAGACGGGTTGTCCGGGGTGGACTTCGACGGGTGCGGTGGTGGTTCTGCGGCAGAGCAGGCATTGGGCGGTGTCGGGTGCGGGTGGTGGTTCGGTGAGGAGTCCGTCGCGGGTCACCGGATCCACGTCCATGCCGGTCCGGGGCGGGCGGCTCGTACGGCGACGGGCTGCTCGAAGTGGAGCCCGTGGCGGGCGACGATGAGCCTGCGGGCATGGGGTGGGGCGAGGGCTCCGGTCCGGGTGGCGGTGGCGCGCGCCCGGAGGATGGCCCGTGCTTCGTCCTGGGAGGGACTGGTCCAGGGCCGGCCCCACGGATCGACCGGAGGCCGGACCATCACGATCACGGTGGGAGGGTTCCGGCGGGGCTTGAGTAAAGCCCGTACGAGGGTGATGAGGTCGGCGATAAGGTCGCGCATACGACAGGTCAGCTCCTGTATGGCTGGTCGGTTGAGCCCCGATGGACCGCTGCGAACGGTCGGTCGGGGCGTCTTGGTTTTGTGGGGGTGGTGGTCCCGGCTCCGTGCCGCGGGGGATGGGTTGTACGGAGCCGGGACCCTTTCCCGGGCCCGGGGCGTGGGGCCACCGAACCCGGGAGCTTTCAGGCCCGCCGGGCCCGTTTCGGGGTGAGGTGACGCGGCTTGGGGCACTCCGGGTGCGCGTACAAGGAGGGCCGCGACCCGGAGGCGGAGAACCCCAGCATGAGCAGGGTCTCCTCGGTCCGTTCAACCAACCGCTCGCAGTACACGCAGTACTCCGGAAACCCACCCAGCACCGGACCGCAGACGTCAGTCATCGCACACCGCCCACGAGGACGAGCCGGTACAGCGGAACGATCCCCCGCCCCCGCGCACACTCCACATGCCCGAACACCGGCCGCTGCCGCTCACCAGGCGCCCCCGAAACCATCCGGATACAGGCGTCGGCTCCTGGCTCACCGCATACGGCACACAAGCGGCTTCTTGTCCGGCCTTCGGTCATGGTTCTGCCCTCATGTTTCCTGAGTGCGGTCGTGAACAAACCGCGAGCAAGTGCGGGTGCGGTTGCCCGGCGACTCCAGGTAATCGCGTGACCCCGCCGCGCTGCCAGGAATCCCACGGTCCGCTGAGCGGCCATTGAGCGGCCACTTCGAACAGGCGAGCCGATCGCCCGTAACTCCGCTTATGCGCGAAGCCGTTGAACGTTACGTTGGACTAGCCGAAGGCAAGGGGACACAGATGACCACCAACGACCGGCTGCGGGCCGCAAGGCTCGACCAGGGATGGCTGTCCCAGGAGACGGCGGCCGAGGAAGTCAGTGCCGCAGGCCGGATCGCGCTCGGGGACCCGTACTTCACGGTGAGCGTCCGGACGTATCGACGCTGGGAATCGAATACCCCCGGCTGGCCCCGCCCCGACACCGCTGCGGCCCTGCGCGCGGCTTTCGGACTCAGCCCCGAGCATCTTGGATTCACACCCCCACCAGGGCATCCCGCCCGTTCGCACGAACCGGAGGGCACGTCCTTGGACCGCCGAGACTTCCTGGCTGTCGGATCCGTCGCCGTGCTGGGCGTGGTGAGCCCGGGGGACGTGAGGCCCCGCGAAATCGACCCCGCCCTGGTGGGGTATTTCCACCAGCAACTCGCCGGGCATTACGCCGCCGACATGATGCTGGGCCCCCGAGACCTGATAGGGACCGTCACCGAGCAGTACCGTCTGATCAGCAATCTGTCCCGAGCCGCGACAGGGGCCGTACGCGAGGACTTGATCCGCGTCGGCGTCGCCTACGCCGCCCTGGCCGGGTGGCTGCACCAGGACGCCGGGCTGTGGGACTCGACGGCCTATTGGCACGGAATGGCCCAGATGGACGCCCAGATGATCGGGGATGTCGATCTCACCGCGTACATCCTCTCCGGTATGGCCAGGCTCCGGGCCGACCTCGGCGACGGCCGGGCCACCGTCGATCTGTGCCGACAAGGATTGACCGAGCGGCACCGGCTGTCGGACCGCATCCGGGTCAATCTCATGCACCAGCAGGCACACGGCCATGCGCTGCTCGGGGAGCGGGCAGCGGTGGACCGGCTTCTCGACGAGGCTTCTCGTGTGGTCGAGGACGTCGATCCATCAGTTTCCTGGGGAGCCGTTCACCGCAACGCCCACTTCTTCGAAGTCCAAAGAGCCACCTGCTACGGCCGGATGGGGCTGTTTGAGGAGGCCCGGCGTATGTGGGGTGAGGTCAACGCGGTCATGCCGCCGACCGCGCGCCGGGACACCGGCGTCTACCTCGCCCGTCAGGCCGTCGCCCATGCCGCCACCGGGGAGCCGGAGCACGCCGTGACCTTGGCAGCCGTGTCCGCGAAGATCGCCGCCGAAACCGGTTCGGCCCGGCACCGAGGGGAACTGGATACCCTGCGCACCGATATGAGCAGATGGCGGCACGATCCCGTCGGCGAGCGATTGGAACAGGCGCTTCGGCCAATCGCCGCGTAAGTCGTTCGTCGTCCGCAGTCTGAACTCGAAGAGGAGCACCTCATGGCCGCCACCCCGCTGACCGAGACCGAACTCGCCGACGCCCTCACCGAACTGCCCGGCTGGACCGTCGTGGACGGCAAGCTCACCGCCGCTTTCAAGCTGGACCGCACCGCCGTACCCGGGTTCTACGCGGTCGTCGCCGCCGCCGAGGACGAGGCGAACCATCACGCCGTGGTGACGATCCTCTACGGGACCGTCACCTTCGGCCTCAACACCCATGACGCCGGGGACGCCATCACGGCCCTCGACACCGCCATGGCCGCCCGCCTCGCCGCCATCGCCACCGAACACGGAGCCACCCCCACCCCTCGGTGACCGCTGGCCGGATCTCGGTATGCGACGCCCTGCCCTCTGTTTGATCACCTGTCCCGCAGGGACCTTCCGTCCATCGACCACGGCGTACGCGCCCCCCAAGAGGCCGGCTGGGACGTTTGTCTCGCCCTGACCGCTGCTCGCTGATGGCCTGGTGAGATGCTCACCTACGGCTGAACGGACGCGTGAACTCCCGCCAGGAGGTCTGCTGTGACGACGTTGGCCGTACTGCACCCCGGAGCCATGGGCGCCGCCGTCGCCGGGCAGGCCGTGGCAGCCGGGCACCGGCTGGTGTGGGTTCCCGCCGGGCGGGGCGCGGCGACCCGGCGACGGGCCGAAGCGGCCGGTCTCACCGAGTGCGCGTCACTGGGCGAGGCTCTGTCCGCGTCCGACATCGTGCTGTCGGTGTGTCCGCCGCAGGCTGCCGAGGAGGTCGCGGCGGCCGTGGCCGCGCACGGATACGGCGGCGTGTACGTCGACGGCAACGCGATCAGCCCTCAGCGCATGCGGGGCATCTCCGACCGGATGCCGCCCGCGTGCACCGTCCTCGACGGCATGCTCAGCGGTCCCCCTCCCAACGGCTCAGGGCCCGTCCGGTTCTACCTTGCGGGTGATCCCGGCGCCCGGCGCGAGGTGGAGGGCGTCTTCGCCGGTACGCGGGTGCTCGTACGGGCCACCGAAGGCGATATCGGGTCCGCCTCCGCCCTCAAGCTCGCCATCACCGGCTACCAGAAGATCTCCCGGCTGCTGGCCGGTGTCGCCTACGCGCTCGCCACCGATCACGGCGTCGCCGAACTCCTGCGCACCGAGGCCGAGGCGATGAACAAGGACATCCTCGACGACCCTGCCTACCTGCCGAGTGTCGCGGCCCGCGCCTGGCGGTGGGGGCCGGAGATGGCGGAGATCGCGGACACCCTCCGGGCCACCGGCCTCCCGCCCGACCTCGCCGAAGCCGCCGCCCACGTCTACACCCGCTGGGCACCCTTCAAGGACCAGGACATGCCACTGGGCCCGCTCCTCGAACACCTCCACGACAAGCACCACGACAACACCGGCGGCCACCACAGCGGGCCCGCGTGAAGACGATGTACCTGTTCGGGTCGGCAGCACCGCCGGTCCTCCGGTTTCCCGAGGTCATCGACTCCGCCCGGGAACGCGGCTGGGACGTCTGCGCGGGACTGACCCCGGCCGCCGCCGACTGGCTCCACGACGAACTGCCCGACCTGGAGGAACGGACCGGACACCCCGTACGGACCCGCTACAAACGCCCCGGCGAACCCGACGCCTGGCCCCACGCGGACGTCATCCTCTTCGCCCCGCTCACCGCGAACTCCCTCTCCTCCTGGGCCCTCTGCCTCACCTCGAACTTCGTCGTCGGCGTCGTCGCCGAGGCCCCCGGCAAGGGGATCCCCGTGGTCGCGATGCCCTGCGTCAACGCCGCCTACGCCGCCCACCCACAGGTCGACCGGAGCGTCGCCGCACTCCGCGAGACCGGCGTCACCGTCCTGTACGGCGAAGGCGGCTTCACCCCCAACCCACCCGGCGAGCGCCACCCCTACCCCTGGCACACCGCCCTCGACACGGCCGAAGAAGCCCACCGCGCAGCCCACCGCTGACGGATACGACCGGGCTCCATCGGCCTGCCTCCGATCGGAGGGGCGGCATCCGGAGCTGCCCGCCGGGCGCCGGTTCGCCGGACTACTCCGTGCCTGAGACGACGGTGTTTCTGAGTGTGCCGATGTGTTCGATGAAGACGGAGACCCGGTCGCCCGGTTCGAGGGGCCCTACCCCGGCGGGGGTGCCCGTGAGAATCACGTCGCCGGGTTCGAGGGTGACGGCGGCGGTGATGTATTCGATGAGGTCGGCGACCGGGGTGAGCATATGGCTCGTGCGCGACCGCTGGCGGTATTCGCCGTTCACCATGGCACCGATGCGGAGGTTCCCGGGGTCGATTCCGGTGACGATCCACGGGCCCAGCGGGCAGAACGTGTCGAACGCCTTGGCCCAGGAGGGCTGTCCGTCGGCCTTCTGGATGTCGCGGGCGGTGACGTCGTTGGCGCAGGTGTAGCCGAAGACGTACGCCGCCGCGTCCGCCGCCGGCACGTTCCGGGCGGTGCGGCCCATCACCACGGCCAGCTCGGCCTCGTACTCGACCCGGTGAGACTGACGCGGGTAGCGGATCTCCGTATCCGGTCCCGTGACGGCTGACGGGGGCTTGAAGAACAGCCGTGGCACAGGTGGTGTCCCCATGCCGGTCTCCGCGATGTGGTCCGCGTAGTTGCGGCCCATCGCGACGATCTTCCCCGGGACCACCGGGGCCAGCATCCGGATGACCTCCATGGGGAGCAGTTCACCCGTACCGACCGCGTCCGTACGGGTCGGATCGCCGGTCAGGACTTCTACCGGAGTGTGATCGTCCACGGTCGGCGCGACCCGGCCGAACCGGACCCGGCCCTCGTGCTCGAACCTGACGTACCGCCGCCGCTCCACCATGACCGTCCCGTCGATCGACACCGTCGCCGCACTGCCGGATGCCAGGGTCCCAGCAGGCAACCCGGGACGCACACGCCGGTACGGCCCTACACCAACCGTCGAGTATCCCGCCCCGAACCGGATGGAATCGAATGTGCTGGTCTTCGAACGGGATGGAGGCCCGGAGTTGTCACAGCGCTTGGCCGGGCCTCTGTCGGGTGGGGGTTCGGTGTCCATCGCGGCGCGGCAGGCGTTGGAGGAGTGGTGCACGGACACCGCGCACCGAAGGCGAGCGATCTCCAGGGGAGACGCTTCGGGCTGAAGGGACGCGGCATGACGACGACAGCACCGGAGACCATGCGTGACCACTGGTGGTGGCGGCCCGGCTGGGACGTGGGACGACGCTTCTACACCTGGCATCTGACATTCGACGGACAGCCGGACGTGCACCGGTTCGCCGCCGCCTACCGGGAACTGCTCGTCGCCGTGGACGGGATCGACCTCGTGCCGGACCGATGGCTCCATCTGACCACGCAGGGCATCGGCTTCGTCGGTGAGATCCCCGAGGCCGATGTGCGCACCATCGTCGAGGCCGCGCGGGAACGGCTGGCCGCCATCCCCTGCTTCGACCTGGTCCTGGACGCTCCCGTCGTGGATCCGGAGGCCATCCTCGTCCCCGTACGACCGGCGGCCCCCGTCCACGCGGTACGCGACGCCGTCCGGGAGGCCATCGCCACCGTCCGGGACGTACCCGAACGCGCCGACGGATTCACGCCCCACATCTCCCTCGGCTACAGCAGCGCCACCGGGCCCACCGAGCCCTTCCGCGCCGCGCTCACGAGCACCGGTATCCCCGGCGCCCGGGCCCGGATCACCCGAGCCGAACTGATCGTCATCCACCGGGACAACCGGATGTACGAATGGGAGTCCTACGCCAGTGTCCCCATCGGCACCCGCGTCCGCCACGACGAAACCCTCCGCAGTCCGTCCTGACCCCCGCCGTGCTGGGATGGGGCACCCGACGGAAGGTGTCCCCGTGTCCGAATGGAAGTCGCTCGGTGAGCGCACCGTGTACGAGAACCGATGGGTCCGGGTGGGCATGGCCGATGTCGAGCTGCCCGACGGGCGGCGCCTCGACCACACCGTGATCCGGGTCCGGCCCGTGGCCGTCGCCGCCGTCCTCAACGAGCGGGACGAAGTCCTGCTGCTGTGGCGCCACCGTTTCATCACCGGCGCCTGGGGCTGGGAACTGCCCTCCGGCGGCACCGCCGAAGGGGAGGACCTCGCGCATGCCGCCGCCCGGGAGTTCGAGGAGGAGACCGGCTGGCGGCCCGGCCCCATGCGGCCACTCCTGGCCGTCGACCCGATGCCCGGGATCTCCACGTCCCACCACCGCGTCTACTGGACCGACCACGCCCACCACGTCGGCGAACCACGCGATGCCTTCGAATCCACCCGCCGCGAATGGATCCCCCTCACCCGCGTACCCGAACTCGTCACCGACGGACACATCCGCTCCGCCAACACCGTCGCCGCCCTCCTCCTACTCCACCACCAGCGAACCGGCGCCACCCCCGTGGCCGCACCCGCACACCACCAGCCACCAACCCGCCCGGCCCGGTGAGATGCTCGCCGACTACTGGGCGGACGCGTGAACTCTCGCCCATGATCGGATGGAGCTGACCGTGCTGGTCTTCGAAGTGACGAACGATGAACTCATGGACTCCGTGGCCCGACAGGCGGCCGGGGCCGGGATCACGGACGCCGCGATCGTCTCCCTGATCGGGGCCGTGGACCGGTTCACCCTCTCCACCATGCCCGAAGGCGACGCGCTCAAGGACGACATCAGCTCCTACGAACTGCCGGCCGAGATGTCCGGCACCGGGGAGATCCGTAACGGCTTCGTCCATATCCACGTTGTCATGGGCGTCGAAGGCGACCGGGCCGTCACAGGCCATCTCCACGAAGCCCACGTGGGAGCCCACTTCGCCCGCGTCTACCTCATCCCCTGCCCCTGAACCCGAGAGGTCGAGAGCGGACGCGCGGCAGCTCGCAAGGCGCCCGGCACACCGGTCCGAAGGGCCGGATGGTCAGGTGGCCGTAACGCGTGCGGTACTCCGACGCGGCACGCGCCACCCGTCACGGGCTCACGGGCTCACCGCGACAGTTGAAGTGTCGCGAGCAGATCCTCGTGGAGTTCGAACCAGACCCGGTGGCACGAGTCGCGGTCCGTGCCCGTGATCCACTTCGGCTCCGTGGGTGCCCGGCGCAAGGCCGTTGTGAAGCGGTGGTGGTAGCCGGTGAATCGGGGGAGGTGGGCCGTCAGGCGGGATTCCAGGTCGGCCAGGGCGCGGGCGGGGTGGTCGAGGGCGGCGACGGTGGCGGCGAGGGTGACCCGTCGTACGCCGATCGACATCTCCGTGAGCTGCCAGTCCGTGCAGGCCGCCGCCACCTGGTCGTTGAGGGGGAGGAAGTCCCGGTAGACGGCCTCCACCTCGGGGCGGGCGCCCGTCGAGTCGAGTTCGGCGGCCAGCAGGGCCTCTCCGTGGCGGGTGCCGGACTCGGTGAGGGACCAGCCGTTGTCGCCGCCGAAGCCGGTGTAGGCCGCCCAGCCCCGGGCCTCCGCGTCCAGCAGGTGCTCCTCGGTGTCGGCCGGGGAGAGTCCGGCGCGTTCGGCCAGGCGGGCGGCGGTGGCGTGACCGAGGGTGCGGGTGGCCTGGAGGACCAGGAGTTCGGCGGGGGTGGTCCGGTTCGTCATCGGTCCGTCCGTTCGTCTGTGGCGGTCACGGTGCCCCGGCTGCCGTCCACGGTCACGCGCCGCCCGTGGGCGATGAGGGTCATGGCGTGCTCGGCCGCGAGGACGGCGGGGATGCCGAACTCGCGGGCCACGATCGCGGCATGGGCGAGCATGCCGCCGGTCTCGGTGACCACGGCCGCCGCGCGGGCCAGCAGCGGTGTCCAGGCCGGTGAGGTCGTACGGCAGACCAGCACTCCGCCGGGGGTGAACCGGTCGAAGTCGTCGGGGCCGGTGATCACCCGGGCCGGGCCGGTCGCGATGCCGGGTCCGGCCGCCGTACCGGTGACCAGGGGCCGACCGGCCGGGTCCGCCGGTCGGGTCGCGGACTCGGGCCGGGTATCGGTCCCCGTGCCGGGCGCGGTGGTGACGGGGCGGGCCTGGAGGATCCAGATCCGGCCGTCGGCGATGGCCCATTCGATGTCCTGCGGGCCGCCGAACAGGTCCTCGATCCGCCGGGCGGTCCCGGCGAGTTCGGCCGCCCGCCCGGCCGTGAGGACACCGCCGGGGCCGGAACCGGGTTCGGTACGGGTCCCGGCACCGACGATCCAGCGCTCCGGGGTGACGGCGCCCGCCACCAGCGCGTCCCCCAGCCCGGCGACCGCCTCGATCACCGTTTCGTCGGCCCCCGTGACCGGGTGCCGGGTGAAGACCACCCCGGCGGCCTCGGCGGCCACCATGAGCTGTACGAGCACCCTCGGCCTCGGCGCCGGTCCGCCCGTTCTGGCGGTGTAGGCGGCGGCCCGGGCGCCGTCGGCCGAAGCCGAGCAGCGACGTACCGCGTCGGCCACCCCGGCGGGATCCGCCGCGCCGAGGGTCGTGTGCAGCTGGCCCGCGTACGACGCCGACGCACCGTCCTCGCCGAGCGCCGAGGACCGTACGGCATACGGGCCGGGGCCCAGGGCCCGCAGGGCGGGGGCGAGTTCGCGTTCCCAGCCGGGGGCACGGGGGTCGGTGATCACAAAGCCGTCCGGGACCGCGAACCCGGCCCGCAGCAGCCGGGCGAGGTTGGCGGCCTTGGTCCCGCAGTGCGCGGTGGCGTCGGAGAGGGCGGTGAACACCGGTCAGCCCCGCTCGGCCGGGCCGGTGGTACGGGCCTGGAGCCTGCTCAGCCGCTGCTGGGCGGCCTGGGGCGAGTCCAGGCCGAACGCGCCCGCGATCTGCGGCCAGGTCATGCCCTCGGCCCGGGCGGCGAAGAGCAGTCCGGTCTCGATCTGGTCGAGTTCGGAGCGCGCCGACGCCAGCAGCTTCAGCCCCGCCGCCAGCACCTCGGGTCCGGCGTCGGGTTCCCGGGCGAGCCAGGCCGCGAACCGTACGAGATCGGTATCGGCGGCCGGGCGGCCCGTGGGCTGCCACGGCCTGCCCGCCAACTCCTCCGCTCCGGCGGCGTTCAGGACCGCGCGGGCCCGGTCGAGTGCGGCGGCGTGGTCGCGGTCGGCGCTGCTGCTCATACGCCCATTGCAGGGCATCAACATCACATTGTCAACGTGATGTTGAGGTTGTTGGTGGAGTACCGGCCGGGACGGGGGCGGTCCGGACCTGCCCCGGGCATTACTCCGTGATGGTCCCGATACGTCGGCACCGACCGCCCACCGGACGACCCCGCAGCCGCCGCAGCCGCCGCCACCGCCCCCGACGCGTCACTTCGCGTCGGCGTAGCACTCCACGACCGCCGTCGTGAACGGGAACCGGACCGGTGTCTCACCGAACGCGATCCGGCCCGCCAGCGCGCCCGCGTCCCGGACCGCCGCCGCCACGGCGTCCGTCTCGTCCGCCGGGCAGTGGACGATCACCTCGTCGTGCAGGAAGAACACCAGTTCGGCACGCATTCCCGTAAGGGCCCGGCGCAGGGCCGCGAGCAGCAGCAGGGACCAGTCCGCCGCCGCGCCCTGGACCACGAAGTTACGGGTGAACCGGCCCCGGGCCCGCGCGCCGGAGAGGTCCGGCGACGACACGGTCTCGTCGTCCTGCGGCAGGCCCGCCTCGTCGCTCTCCGCCGCGCCCGACACCGGGGGACAGGTCCGGCCGAGCCAGGTCCGCACCAGCCGGCCCTCCTCGCCCGCGCGGGCCGCGTCGTCGACATAGGCGACCGCCGCCGGGAAACGGCGGCGCAGCGCCGCCAGGTTCTTCAGACCGTCGCCGGACGTCTGCCCGTAGACCGCGCCGAGCAGCGCCAGCTTGGCGTCCTCGCGGTCGCCGGAGAAGCCACGCGCGGCGAGGGTCGTATACAGATCGCCGTCATGGCCCGCGACCTCCATCAGACCGGGGTCGCGGGAGACCGCCGCCAGCACCCGGGGCTCCATCTGGTCGGCGTCGGCGACGACCAGCCGCCAGCCGTCGTCCGCGACGACGGCCCGGCGGATCACCTTCGGTATCTGGAGCGCACCGCCGCCGTTGGTCGTCCAGCGGCCGGAGACCGAGCCGCCGGGCAGATAGCCGGGGCGGAACCGACCGTCCCGCACCCAGTCGTTCAGCCACGACCAGCCGTGCGCCACCCAGATCCGGTAGAGCTTCTTGTACTCCACCAGGGGGGCGACCGCCGGATGGTCGATCTCCTCCAGCTCCCAGCGGCGGGTGGACCGCAGCCGGATCCCGGCCTCCCCGAACGCCTTCACCACATCCTGCGGGAGATCCGGCCGCACCCGCCGCCCGAACGCCGCCGACACCTCGTCCGTCAGCTCCGCCAGCCGCCGGGGCTCGCCGCCGCCCGCGTACCGCTCGCCGAGCAGCTCCGCCAGCACCTGCCGGTGGACCTCGGCCCGCCACGGCAGCCCCGAGCGGTTCATCTCCGCCGCGACCAGCATGCCCGCCGACTCGGCCGCCGTCAGCAGCCGCAGCCGCCCCGGATGCGCCGAGGCGTCGTGGCGCCGCTGCTGCTCCGCGTAGACCTCCAGCAGGGACTCCAGCGACAGCGGGACCGGTCTCGGCTCGAAGAGCGACGACTGCGCGCCGGGCTCGGCGGCCCTCGGCGGCGGGTCCGGCGGCACGGGGCCCTTCCGCAGCCGGGCGAGCGCCGCCGCGGCGGACCGGGGCTCCCCGGATCTGCCCTCGTGGCCCAGGAGCAGTTGCTCGGCCACCTCCACGTCGTAACACCGCTCGACGCGGACCCCGGCCGCCAGCAGCCGGGGGTAGCTGTCGAAGGTGGACCGCCATACCCAGCGGTCCACCTCCGGACGGGACCGGACCGCCGTCACGAGATCCGGCTCCTCGACCACGGGCCCGGCGGGCAGCCCGTCGGGGCGGAGGGGGACGAGTCGCGCCCCGTCGCCCTCCGCCGCGGTCGCCACCGCCCATCGCTCCGCCATACCGGAAGTCTTCCACCCGGGTCTGACAACGACCGATCGACAAGCCCGTGACCTGCGGAAAGTTAATCGGAGGCGGATCGTCCGCAGACTCGTGGCCCCGGATCAGGACCGCCGGGGCACGGAACCGGCCACCGCGCGCGGTAATGGCGCCCCGGCTGTCGGACCGACCCCCTAGGATGACGCGTTCACACGGCGGCGCAGGGGGCGCCGACCGTCCGTTCCCGGTGGTCCACCGGGAACTTCTGCCTGGGGGGCACCTGCATATGGCACGGCACGGCATGCGTCACGGCGTACGTACGGGTCTCACGGTCGGCGTCGCGCTGACCGCACTCCTCGCCACCGGATGCTCCGGCTCCGACGGGGACGCGGAGGCCAAGCCCGCGTACGACACCAAGACCAAGACCCAGCGGATCGGCACGGCCGGGAGCGTCTGCGCGCTCCCCGTCACCTTCGATCTGCCCGCCGACTGGAAGTCCGACAACGTCAGTGCCGAGGTTCAGCAGCTCACGACCGTGGGACTGGCCGAGATGAGCTGCGAGCTGGACGCCCGGCACGGCGGCACCACCGGCTTCATCCGGGTCTTCACGGATCAGTCGCGGTCCTCGACACCCAGGTTCGCCCTGGAGCGTTTCGTGAGCGAGAGCAAGCTCCAGAAGCGGAAGAACGTCGAGTACCGCGACACCAAGGCGGGCCCCTACGAGGCGGTCGAGGTCTCCTACGAGGGCCACAACGAGACCTGGGGAGCTCAGCAGAAGGAGACTCATCTCGCCTTCAAGTCCCCGAAGGGCCTGCTGGTCTTCGACATCGACGCCTTGGACCCGATCGACCACGACGCGCTCCTTCCCGAGCTGGACCGCATCAAGGACACCCTCAAGGGGGTGTGACGGACGGGTGAGGGCCCGCGCGAGCGGGCGGAAACCCGGTCGTCACCTGCGTAAAGACCGCCTACGATGACGCGTTCACGTCGTGGCGCAGGGGGCGCCGGGCGCCCGTTCCCGGCGGGTTCACCCGGGGCCTGATCAAGGGGACGACAGAGCATGGCCCAGCACGGCACTCGTCACGGCGTACGGACGGTTCTCACAGGCGGCGCGGCGGTCGTCGCGCTGCTCGCCACCGGATGTTCCGGCTCCGACGGGGACGCGAAGGCCGAGCCCGCATACGACACCAAGGTCAAGACCCAGCGGATCGGCGCGGCCGGGAGCCCCTGCGCGCTCCCCGTCGCCTTCGACATACCGGCCGCCTGGAAGGTCAACGAGGCCGTTCCCGTCGAGCGGACCGGGATGGCGGTGGAGTACTCGGAGTACCTCTGCGAGCTGGACGCCCGCCCCGGCGGCGGAAAGGGCTCCATCCGGATCCACAACGACCAGTCGCGGCTGTCGCAGCCCCGGGAGTCCCTGGAGCGCTTCATCCGCGCGGGCAGGCTGACTGAGCGGAAGAACGTCGAGTACCGCGACACGAAGGCGGGCCCGTACAAGGCGGTCGAAGTCTCCTACGAGGGCTACAACGAGTCTCGGAAGGCCCGGGTGAAAGACACCCGGATCGCCTTCGAGGCCCCGCAGGGACTGGTGGTGTTCAGTGTCGAGGCCCTCGACCCGGTGGACCACGACGCGCTCCTCCCCGAGCTGGACCGGATCAAGGACACCCTCAAGGCGTCGTGACGGCCCCGCCGACGGGCGGGACGGGTGGGCGGGGCCGGTAGGCGGGGCCGCGCACCGCATGATGGGGGGATGAGCAGCACAGCCCCACCCGGCCCCGGGCCCGGCGATCAGCCCCGGACCACCGTCGAGCGCGCCCTGGCGACGGCCCTGTACGCCGAGGGCGCCGGGGCGCGGGCCGGTGGAGAAGGCAGGGGAGGCGGGGAAGGCGGGAAATCGAGGAAGGCCGGGGCGCGGGCGGTCGATGCCGCGATCGATACCGCCGCGTCCCTGCTCGCCGCCGATCCGGCCGCCGACGCGGAGTTGTCGCGGCGTGGCGAGGAGTTCGTCCGGCGGGCCTGGGAGCGGGGATGGCAGCCCGCCGACGTGGTCCGGCTGGTCCGGCGCGATCTCGGCGATGAGCATGTGCGGATCGTGGCGGAGCTGATCCGTACGGAGGCCCGGCGCTATCCGGCCGCCGGGCTGCCGCCCCGCTGGGCCGCGCAGCTCGGCGACCTCGCGGCCGGGGCCGTACCGCCGTGGCGGGCGTCGGACCGGTTCTCGTACGCCACCGCCGCCCTGGAGCTGTACCGGCTGCTGCTGCGGCTGCCCTCGATCGAGCCCGTCGGGCCCGTGCCGGGGACCGGGCCGGGGGGCGCGGCGACCGCCGCCGGGGCCGTACCGCCGTCCGCGTACGAGCCGAAGGCGCTGACCCGGATACGTGCCCTGCTCGCCAAGGCCGAGGCGACCGACTACCCGGAGGAGGCCGAGGCGCTTTCGGCGAAGGCGCAGGAGCTGGCGGCCCGCTACAGCGTCGACGCCGCCGCCGTGAGCGGTGCGGGCGGGGACGCGGCCGGGCGGGCGGTGCCCGGGGCGTGCCGGATCGGTGTGGAGCCGCCGTACGAGACGGCGAAGGCGATCCTCCTCGACGCCGTGGCCGGGGCGAACCGCTGCCGCGCGGTCTGGAACGGGGAGTTCGACTTCTCCACGGTCGTCGGATACACCGCCGACCTGGACGCCGTCGAGCTGCTGTACACATCCCTGCTGGTGCAGGGGACCGCCGCGATGACCAGGGCGGAGGCGGCGCAGCGCGCGGGCGGACGGCGGCGGACGAAGACGTTCCGGCAGTCGTTCCTGATGGCGTACGCGTCCCGGGTCGGCGAGCGGCTCACCGCGGCGGCCGACGCGGTCACCGGGGCCGCGCCCGCCGATCTGCTGCCCGTGCTGGCGACCCGCGAGGTGGCGGTGGCGGCCCGGGCGGACGAGTTGTTCCCCCGGACCACGACGACCCGGGTCCGGGGCGTGGACGACACGGCGGGCTGGGAGGAGGGCCGGGCGGCGGCCGACTCCGCCCGGGTCGGCCCGGACCGGCCCCCGCTGCGGGGACCCGGCCGGGAACGGGAGTGAGCGTACGGCTCTGACCGGCCGCTTCGCGCGTCGGGGGCGTACGCGCCGGGTGGGCTCGTAGGGTCCGGGTGGGCTTGTACGGTCCGGCGGCCTACGGCGACTTCCGGCCGCCGAACCGGTCCATCCGGCGGGAACTCGACGCCCGGGCCGACCGACCACTGTCGGGACGGACACGTTTCACCGACGCGGCGGACCCGCCGCGTCGGGGCGCGGCCGGACCACGACAGCGGGGAGACCACCGCGATGGAACAGAAACCCCGGGCCCTGGCCACCCGCGAGGCGGATGAGCCATGGGGGACCTCAGGAGGGCGTGGGGCCCCGGGCGGGTCCGGGTCCTCAGTACTGAAGACCCCGCCCGGCGCCCGACCGGACGCCCCGGCCCCCTGGTACGCGGACGACACGCTCTGGGTCGACTTCGCGCCCGCCATGTTCTCCGACCGGCGGGCCGGTACCGCCGCCGGTCTCGTCCGCGACTCCCCGCTGTTCGACTTCCCCGCCGGGTCCCGCGTCCTCGACCTCTGCTGCGGGCCCGGCCTCTTCCTCGGACCGCTGGCCCGGCGCGGCTACCGGGTCACCGGGGTCGATCTGAGCGCCCCGATGCTGGCCCGGGCCCGTACCGCCTGCGCGGCCCCGACCGGAACCGCGACCGACCCGTCCGACCTGACCGACCCTTCCGACCCTTCCGACCCGGCCGCCGACGGCGACACGACGCACCCGGTCGAGCTGGTCAGAGCCGACATGCTCGACTTCGTCCGGCCCGGCGCGTACGACGTCGTCCTCAGCCTCTTCACCTCCTTCGGCTACTTCGCCGACCCCGCCGACAACCTCCGCGTGCTGCGCAACGCCCGCCGCTCCCTCGCCCCCGGCGGGCGGCTGCTGGTCGACGTCATGGGCAAGGAGGTGCTGGCGGGCTGGATCGGCCGACCGCAGGCGGTCGACCTGCCCGACGGGTCGTACGTCGTCCAGCGGGACACCGTCCTCGACGGCTGGCGGCGGCTGCGCACCGACTGGACCCTGGTCCGCGGCGACACCGCCCGTACCGCCGCCCTCCACTCCTTCCTCTACAGCGGCGCCGAACTCCACGACCTCTTTGTAACGGCCGGGTTCACCGGTGTGGAGTGTTACGGCGACTTCGACGGCGGCCCGTACGACCAGCACGCCCGGCGCCTGATCGTGGTCGGCCACGCGCCGCCCGCGTAACGCCGGACGGGCCGCCGCCGCCCCCGACCGTCACGGGCCGCCGCCACCCTCGAACGCCACGGGCCGCCGCCCCCGAAGCCCGACCCTCCCGTCGAAGGAGCCCCACGTCATGCCCTCACCAGCATCCGCATCTGTGAGAGCACCCGCGACATCCACAACACCCGCCCCCTCCCCCACCCCCGCCACCAGGGTCCACGAGCACATCACCGACGCCCTGAAGGACCCCGCCTTCGTCCGGCTCACCCCGACGACCGTCCTCGCCAGATTCGAGACGATGAAGGTGTACGCGGCCCTGGGCGCCGTCCGGTCCCTGCTGGAGTCCGGCCGGATCGCCCCCGGCCAGACCGTGGTCGACAGCTCCAGCGGGATCTACGCCCTGGCCCTCGCCCTGGCCTGTCACCGCTACGGGCTGCGCTGTCACATCGTCGCCTCCACCACCGTGGACGCCGCCCTCCGCGCCCAGCTCGACATCCTCGGCGCGACCGTGGACCGGATGCCCCCGTCCCGCAGTCTGCGGCTGGACCAGGAGCGGCGGGTACGGCGCGTCCGCGCGCTGCTCGCGGAGCGGCCGGGGTTCCACTGGATGCGGCAGTACCACGACCGGATCCACCACGCGGGCTACCGCGACTTCGCCGCCCTGGTGACGGCGGCGCTGCCGCCGGGGCCGCTGACCGTGGTCGGCGCGGTCGGCACCGGCGCGTCCAGCGGCGGGCTGACGGCGGCACTGCGCGAGGGCGGGCGGACGGTACGGCTGGTCGGCGTCCAGCCCTTCGGCAGTGTGACGTTCGGCAGCGACCGGTTCAGCGACCCGGAGGCCATCATCGCCGGGATCGGCAGCTCGATCCCGTTCGGCAACGTCCGGCACGAGCTGTACGACACCCTGCACTGGCTCGACTTCCGGCACGCGACGGCGGGCGCGGTCGCCCTGCTCCGGCGGCACGCCGTCTTCGCCGGGCTCTCCACGGGCGCCGCGTATCTGGCCGCCGACTGGGAGGCCCGGGAATCCCAGGAATCCCATGAGTCCCGGGACACCAGGGACACCAGGGGTTCTGGGGACGCCAGTGGCACACGGGACGACCGAAATCCCCATGGGATGACGTATCTCGTGCTCGGCGCCGACACCGGACACCGGTACACGGACCGGGTCTTCGCCCGGCACGCCGAGGCTCCCGACCCGGCCGGACTGCGTCCGGAGGTGATCACCGGACTGGAAGCACTGCGTCCGCCGTGGTCGGTGCTGGAATGGGCCGGGCGCCCCGCACCCCCGGGAGCCCGGACGGACGGAACGGCGGCCGACCCCGCGTCCCGGACCGGCCCGGTCGCGGAAGCCCCCGCGTCCCGTACCGAACCGTTCGGGGACGGCACCGGTCCCCGCTCCGAGCCGTTCGGGACGGGGCCCGGGGCCCGTACCGGACCGGTCGGCGCGGGGGCCGGGCCCCGTACGGCCGGGGACACCCGCGCGCCCGGCGCGGCCCCGGCGGCGGCCGGACCCCGGGCCGCGAACGGCCGTTCTCCCGCCCGAGCCCTCCGAGCCCCCCACACCAACCCAGGAGCCCCCCGGTGACCATCGCCGCCCTCGAATCCCTCTCCTTCGGACTCGAACGTCTCGCGCTCTCCGCCGCCGTCGCCGGGCACCGGCTGGCGCTGCTCACCGGCGACCGGAGCTACTACCGCCACGAGCTGGCCACCATGCCCGAGGGAGTCCTCGACATCGTGGACGTCGACACCACCGACCCGGTGGCGGTCCGCCGCGCCCTGGCCGGACTGCCCGACCTGGCCGGGCTGGTGAACATCACCGACACCTGGAGCGTCCCGGCCGCCGATCTCGCCGCCGAGCTGGGGCTGCCGGGGCCCGATCCGGCGGACGTACGGGTGCTCCGGGACAAGTCCGTCGTACGGCGGCGGCTGCACGCCGCCGGGCTGAGCCGGATCCTGCCCGCCGCGCACCCCGGGATGGTCCGGCTGCCCGCCGTGCTCAAGGACTCGGCGGGCACCTCGTCCCAGGGCGTGTGGATCGTCCACGACGAGACCGAGTTGCGGGCGGCGCTGGCCGAGGCGGCGGCGGGCGGGACCCGCCTGAAGGGACGGCTGTTCGCCGAACCGTTCCTCCCCGGACCCTTGTACAGCGCCGAGACCCTGAGCTGGAAGGGCGAGACCCGGCTGCTGGGCGTCTCCAGCAGGCATACGTCCCGGACGCCCGCCGTCCGGGAGGAGAGCGCCGCCTTCCCGGTCGGGCTGCCGCCGGGCCAGCACGAGACTCTGGCCCGCTGGGTCGCCGACGTACTCGCCGCCGCCGGACACGACCAGGGGTTCGCCCATGTCGAGTTCGTCGACACCGCCCACGGGCCCGAACTCGTCGAGATCAACCGCCGGATCGGCGGCGCGCTGATCGCCGAGGCGCTCTGCCGGGCGCTGGGGACGGATGTCTACGACGCGGTGGTCGAGGGCGCCCTGGGGCTGCGGCCGACCCTGATGGACGGCCCCCTGGTGGCGCCCTTCACCGGACCGGCCGTCGCGTTCGTCCTGGTCTACCCGGACCGGCCGGGCACACTGACCGGCTGGCGCGGACTGGAGCACCTGGCCGCGTTCCCGGGCAACGCGGAGTGGTTCCCGGTCCGGGCGCCCGGTGACGTCGTCCGCGACATCGGCGACCAGCGCGGCTGCACGGGCATGGTGCTGGCGGAGGCCGAGACCGCCGAACTGGCGCAGCACCGGGCGTGGAGCGCGGCGACGACCGTACGACCCCTGATGGGGCCGCTGCCCGGGGACGGCTGACCCGCACGGTTTCGCACGGGTGCGCGGCGGGGGCGTACCCGGGCACCGGTCGGGTGGGCGGGAGCACCGGTCGGCGGATCACGCGGCCGGGGGAGCGACCTGGACGCCGGTAACGGTCCGCGACGGACGTTTCCCGGTGGTGAACCCGGCCCGGGGCGAGGGGATCTCCTTCCGGGCCTCCTTCGCCGACGACGACGGCAATACGGGCAAGGTGACGGCCATCGACGCGCACCACGGCCGGTAGTGACTGGTAACGGCTGGTAACAGGCGGCGGCGACCGCCCCGGCCGACGCCGTGACGGCCGGGGGGGGGGGGGGGGGGGCGGCCCGCCCCCCCCCCCCCCCCCCCCCCCCCCCCCCCCCCACCCCCCCCCCCCCCCCCCCCCCCCCCCCCCCCCCCC